>NZ_JBEXGE010000049.1:0-44634 GCF_040607155.1 Micromonospora sp. NPDC005324
CGACCGGCCAGGCGAATGGCTCGACCGGTTCATGGCCGGGGCGAAGCAGCGCGGCTACCGCGTCGACTTCATCGCCCTGCACTGGTACGGCGGCCTGCGTGGGTCGGGCTGCCCCGGAACCCCTGACCGGGTTGCTGTGGCTGCGGCCGTTGGCGTGGTGGATCAGGGTCGTGGCGTTGTAAGGCGCCAACGTCACCGACGTTGCGCAGATCTTGCGCCGGTGACCGGCTACTTCATGGGGTCGTGACCCCAGTTCATCAGGGACCAGCGCCACTTGGTGTCGCGGACGTTGCCGGAAGGGCGCTGCGCCATGTGCCGGCGTACGTAGCCGACGACCTTGCGCATGTGCTTGTAGTCGCCGTCGGACAGGTCACCGCGTTTGCGACGGAGCAGGTTGATGATCTTCCGCCCGGATTCGTGTCCGACGGACTCGCCACCACCAGCACGACCACCCTTGTGCCAGCCGACCTGCTTCGACTCGTCGGTCTCCAGCCACGTGGACAGCTCACCGGGCTTCATGTTCACCGCCTCGGTGAACTCCCGGTAGGTGTCCCGGCCCTCGTCACTCTTACTCATGGCGCAGCGCCTCGGGGCGGTGGGCCACGTCGCGGCCCGTGCCGTCACTGCGGACCCGGTACTGCGGGTCGTCGGGGGCCGCGTTCACGGCCCGTCCGCTGACCTTGGTCCGCTCGGTGATCGTTTCCCGCACCACGCCGTACGCGCGGCTGCCGTGGGCCGACCAGGAGACATGGTCGCCCTTGTGAAATCTCGGTTCGGCCATGGTCCTCGGCTACCCGCCCAGATCGGGGTGAAACGACTACGGCGTGATCTCGGCGATCGGCAGCTTGATGTCGAACGGCTCGGCCAGCTCGATCACGTCGGCGCCGTCGGCGACCAGCTCGTACTGCCGCTCACCGCCCGGCCCCACCCGGTCGCCGATCCGGTACGCGTACACGTGCACCGGGTCCTGCTCGATCCGCCAGTAGAACGGGATGCCGGCGGCGGCGTACTCACCCGGTTTCGCGAACCGGTCGATCCGTCGCGTGCCCGGCGAAACGATCTCCACGGCGAGCAGGACATCCTCCGGCCGCAGATTGGATCGGGAGGAAGCCACGCCAGCCCGCCGTAGGAGCACGTCCGGCTGTCGGCTGGTATTGGGACTCAGCCCGACACCGACGGCCTGGACGACCCGAAGGTCGGCCGGCACGTGTTGCAGCAGCCAGTGCGCCAGCAACAGCGAGATGTCTTGATGGCCCAGGGTGGGGGAGGGTGTCACCTGGATAACTCCGTCGACGAGTTCGACGCGGGGGGCGTCGTCCGGCAGGGTGAGCAGGTCCTCCAGCGTGTAGTCGGCACGCTGCTGCCGCATCGGATCCGGACACCAGGGGCCAGGTGATGTCGGGATGGGCTCGGCGCTCATGGGGCGAGCCTACCGGCGATCGATGGCTCGCAGGTCGGACCGTGGGTGCGACGCGCTCAAGCGGCGGGCTTCTCGGTGACGAAGATGGCGGTGCCGGGGAAGAGTCGTCCGCGCAGCGGGCTCCACTGCCCCCAGATCCCCTCGTGTCCCTCCGGCCACTCCGGCTCCACCAAATCCAGTAGCCGGAACCCGGCGCCGACCAGCTCGCGGATCCGGTCGCCGAGGGTGCGGTGCTGCTCGACGTAGGTGGCCACGCCGGTCTCGTCCTGCTCCACGTACGGGGAGCGGTCGAAGTACGAGTGCACTGCCGTCAGGCCGCCCTCGCCGGGGTCGTCGAGAAAGATCCACCGCATCGGGTGGGTCACCGAGAACACCCACCGGCCGCCCGGGCGCAGCACCCGGTGCACCTCGGCGAGCAGCGCCGCCGAGTCGTCCACGAACGGGATCGCGCCGAACGCGGTGCAGGCGACGTCGAACGACCGGTCGGCGAACGGCAGGGCGAGCGCGTCGGCCTGCACCAGCGGTACGCGTACTCCGGTGCGGTCGGCGGCCTCGGCGGCGTGCCGCAACATGCCGGCGGACAGGTCGAAGGCGACCGGCCGGGCGCCCTGGGTGGCGAGCCAGCGGGCGGCGGCCGCAGCGCCGGCGCCCACCTCCAACACCCGCCGACCCGACACGTCGCCGAGCAGCCGGGCGTCGGCCTCGCGCAGGCCCTCGGGGCACCACACGAAGTCCACGTCGCCGAGGAACGCGCCGTGTTCGGCCTGGTAGTCGTCGGCGTCGGTGTCCCACCAGCCGCGGTTGGCGCGCCGGGCCTCGGCGTCACCCACCCGGCGCCGGGTAACCCGGCTGTCGTCATCCACGCGCTCACGCTAGGCCCCACCCACCCCAGTGGGTACGGCGGCGCGTCCAGGATCCGGCGCGACTGCTCGAAGCGGCGGAAGGGGCTGCTGTGACGCAGGAGACAGCAGTGGTGTCTACCGGGCGATTGTTCGGCTTTCGCAGGTCATCGCACGAAGAGAACCTGGGAGGGCTTGCACGCTGTGGTAATGCGCACGGTAGGCTAGACGATGCGCTCGCGGATCGCGTTGCCTCGGCAGGGAGCAGGTGCGCGGTCGACGGAGCCACATCATGATCTCACTAGGCGATCGTTCGGTGTGCCCGGCGACGGATCCGCTGGCGCGAACAGGTCACTGCGACACACCAGCCTGCTGTGACAACCCACCGACCGGAGCAACCGCCCACATGACGAGCAGCATCGAGGCCCCCTCGAGCGCCACCCGGGTCACCCACGACGATCTCGGTTCCGAGGAGGCATTCCTCGCCGCGATCGACGAGACCATCAAGTACTTCAACGACGGCGACATTGTCGAAGGCACCGTCGTCAAGGTCGATCGGGACGAGGTCCTGCTCGACATCGGCTACAAGACCGAGGGTGTCATCCCCTCTCGGGAGTTGTCGATCAAGCACGACGTGGACCCCGCCGAGGTTGTGACGGTTGGCGACCACATCGAGGCCCTGGTTCTCCAGAAGGAGGACAAGGAGGGTCGTCTGATCCTCTCGAAGAAGCGGGCACAGTACGAGCGGGCCTGGGGCACGATCGAGAAGATCAAGGACGAGGACGGCGTCGTCCGCGGTTCGGTCATCGAGGTGGTCAAGGGCGGCCTCATCCTCGACATCGGGCTGCGCGGCTTCCTGCCCGCGTCCCTGGTCGAGATGCGTCGTGTGCGCGATCTGCAGCCGTACGTCGGGCGGGAGCTCGAGGCCAAGATCATCGAGCTGGACAAGAACCGCAACAACGTGGTCCTGTCCCGCCGGGCCTGGCTGGAGCAGACGCAGTCCGAGGTGCGCACCGAGTTCCTCAACAAGCTGCAGAAGGGCCAGGTCCGCAAGGGCGTCGTGTCCTCGATCGTCAACTTCGGCGCCTTCGTGGACCTGGGCGGCGTCGACGGTCTGGTGCACGTCTCCGAGCTGTCCTGGAAGCACATCGACCACCCGTCCGAGGTCGTCGAGGTGGGCCAGGAGGTCGAGGTCGAGGTCCTGGACGTCGACCTGGACCGCGAGCGGGTCTCGCTGTCGCTGAAGGCGACCCAGGAAGACCCGTGGCGGCAGTTCGCCCGCACCCACGCGATCCAGCAGATCGTGCCGGGTAAGGTCACCAAGCTGGTTCCGTTCGGTGCGTTCGTCCGCGTGGACGACGGCATCGAGGGCCTGGTCCACATCTCCGAGCTGGCCGAGCGCCACGTGGAGATCCCGGAGCAGGTCGTCCAGGTTGGCTCCGAGGTCATGGTCAAGGTCATCGACATCGACCTGGAGCGTCGCCGGATCTCGCTGTCGCTCAAGCAGGCCAACGAGGGCTTCGTCGAGGGCGAGGAGCACTTCGACCCGACCCTCTACGGCATGGCCGCGACGTACGACACCGAGGGCAACTACATCTACCCCGAGGGCTTCGACCCGGAGACGGGCGAGTGGCTCGAGGGGTACGACAAGCAGCGCGAGACCTGGGAGAACCAGTACGCCGAGGCTCGTGTGCGCTGGGAGGCCCACACCAAGCAGGTGCAGACCTCTCGGGCTGCCGACGCCGAGGCTGCCGCCAACCCGACTCCGGTCGTCCCGGCCGCAGGCGGCGGCGGTGGCGGTGGCACCACCTCCTCCTCCAGCCCGGCCCCGAGCCGGCAGGCCGAGGAGCCGGCCGGCACGCTGGCCACCGACGAGGCGCTCGCCGCACTGCGGGAGAAGCTCGCCGGCGGTAAGTGACCCGCTGAACGACGACGGGCCCCGTTCCCGCGATCTCCGGATCGCTGGGGGCGGGGCCCTCGCCGTGCCCCGGGCGAGTTGCGGGGGCGGTGCGCCGGCGGCCGGGGCGCTGTGGCCGGCGCGGCATGCTCGGCGGCTAGTGCGGACCGCCAAGATCGCGCTCGGTCCACGATGTAGGGGCCTCGCGGGCACCCCAACCACTACATCTCGGACAACACCGTTGCGTAAGGCGATCGGTTGCTTGGGTCAAGGGGGCGATCGTGCACTCCAAAACCCAGGTTCGGACTCCAGGAACGGCCCACCCGCGCCGATCTTGCACTTTCGGTCGCCAAAAAGTACGGAATGCCCCTTAGGTCGGGACAGTAAGTGCAAGATCGCGGCATCAGGACAGCCCGGCTTCGTCGATCATGGGGTTGTGGTGCCTGACTTGGTGCTGTGCGGGGCGCTTTGTCGCCCACCACAACTCCATGATCGATGGGGCGGGACGGGAGCGGTCGCGGCCGTGGCGGGGTGGCATGGGAGCTCGCCGGGCCGTGGGTGGGTTTGGCGGCGGGCTTGTCGATCCGGTTGACTGTTCGGGTGCTGAGGGTGGGGTTGACCGGCGGAATCGGGTCAGGCAAGAGCGCGGCGGCCGCGCGGCTCGTGGAGCGGGGCGCGGTGCTCATTGACGCCGACCGGGTGGCCCGGGAGGTGGTGGCGCCGGGCACGGAGGGGCTGGCCGAGATCGTCGCCGCCTTCTCCGACGCGGTGCTGGACGCCGACGGCGCACTGGACCGTGCCGCACTGGGAGCTGTGGTGTTCGCCGACGAGACCGCCCGCCGTCGACTGGAGGCGATCACCCATCCCCGGGTCCGGGCCCGCACCGCGGAGTTGGCCGCTGCGGCGGCACCCGACGCGATAGTCGTCAACGACGTACCGCTGCTGGTCGAGGTGGGTCTCGCTCCGACGTACCACCTGGTGGTCGTAGTGCAGACGGCCGTGTCGACCCGACTGGAGCGGCTGGCGCGCGACCGGGGGATGGGTCGCGCGGAGGCCGAGCGGAGAATCGCCGCCCAGGCCGACGACGTCCGCCGCCGGGCGGCGGCGGACGTGGTGCTGACGAACGACGGGAGTCTGACGGCACTGCACGATGCTGTCGACCGGCTCTGGAAGCAGCGGTTGGTGCCCTACGAGGACAATCTGCGCCAGCGGCGGGTGGTTGCGCCGGATGCGGCCGAGCTGGCCGGGGCCGACGCGAGTTGGCCGGAGCAGTACGCGCGGCTGGCCGCCCGGATCCAGCACGCGCTCGGCTCGGATGCCCTTCGGATCGATCACATCGGCTCCACGGCGGTGCCCGGCCTGGCCGCCCAGAACGTCATCGACGTGCAGGTGGCGGTCGCCAGCCTCGCCGACGCCGACGGGCCGTTGGCCGATCGGCTGGCGAGCGCCGGGTTCCCGCGGGTGCCGGGGCAGTGGTGGGACGATCCGCGCCCGGCCGGCCGGGGCCGGTGGGAGAAGCGGCTGCACGGCAGCGCGGACCCGGCCCGGCCGGTTCGTCTGCACGTGCGGCTGACGGATTCGCCGGGCTGGCGGTACGCGTTACTGATGCGCGACCACCTGCGTGCCGACCCGGATCAGCGGGCCGCCTACCTGGTGCTCAAGCGGGATCTGGTCGACGCGGCGCCGGAGGCGGCCGGCGATGCCGGCACGGCCCGGAACCCGTGGTTCGACGAGGAGTACCTGCGGGCCGAGCAGTGGGCCGCGCAGACCGGCTGGCGCCCCTGAGGGTGCCGGTCAGCGGGCACCGGGCCGAGGGGCTGACGACCGAGGGGCCGAAGGTCGAGGGGCGGCGGGCCGAGGGTTGGCGGCCTGTCGGGGCACGACGGCGGGCTGGAGATCCAGGTGCGCCCATGCGCCGGCGTCGGTCTGCACCTCGAGCCGGCGGAGCGACCCCTCCCGGTCGAGCCAGTACCGCAGCCGGGCGTCGGCCGGTCCCGACTCGATCACGTCCACGGTCCGTCCGGCGGTGAAGTCCTCGCGTACCCGCACTGCCGCGCCGCGCTGCCCGACCGACCCGGCGGCGATTGCGGCGTCGACCAGCACGCTCAGGTCGTCCCGGCCGGGCCGGGAGACCCGCCAGGCCCCGGCCGGGGGCGGCAGCGGCGGCCGGGCCGGCGCCTCCGCGGTGCCGCCGCCGGCATCGACCGCCGGCAGGTCCGCCCGGGCCAGACCGGCGGCGTCGCGTCGCAGCAGGGTCCGGCGGTCCGGTACGCCCAGGTCGGCGACAGCGAGGTACGCGGTACGCGCGGTCCAGCTCAACCAGCCGGCGCCCCGCAGGTTCGTGTCAGTGCCCGTCGGCGCGGTCAGCGTCACAGTGGCACCGCCCTGGGCGCGGAGCCGGGCCGGCAGCCGGTCGAGCCGACGCTGCTCGGCGTCGGTCAGCGCGCGGGGCAGACCGGGGCGGCCGCCGAGGGCGTCCACCGGTCGTAGTGTCGGTCGGTCCGCGCGGTTGAAGATCATCGTGACCGGGCCGGTGCCGGGCAGCCGGGTCACCAGCTTGTGCAGTCGGGCGTCCTGATCGAGCCAGTACCGGGTCTGTCCGGCCGGGGCGGGCGTCGCGGCGCCGGGGGTGCCGATGGCCGTGCTGGCGGCTGGCGCGCTGGTGGGCAGCGGTGCCTGTATGACGTCCAGTGGGCCGGCCGGCACGGTCTCCCGGGCGATCCAGCGCGCCCCGTCGGACGGTGCCGTCCGGGTCGTGGTGTCCGGGCGGTCGGCGGCGAGATCGAGGAGCAGCTCGAGCACCGGTGCCAGGTGCGCCCCGGGTGCCAGTCGGTGCAGCCGCCACCGGTCCGCCGGGGGCATCAGCGGTGGGGCCGCGGGGGTGGGCACGGCCGCCGGATCGGGCCGGATCACCAGCACCGGACCGCTCCTCTCCAACAGCCCGCGTTCGGCACCCGCGCCCGGGCCGCCCACGTCGAGGTAGAGCAGCGACCGGGACCAGTCCACCCAGCCCACCAGTTCGATGCGGGCGGCGCCGGTGCCGGCAGTGACCCGTACGCCGGCGCGCAGGTCCCGCAGGTTGGTGACCCGCGTGGCGGCCAGCCGGTCGCCCTCCGCCACTGTCAGCGGCCGGGCCGGCTCGGGCGGGTCGGGCGCCCAGCTCAACAGCCCGAGCACCAGGGCCGTCGCGGACGTCACGGCCGTCAGACCGAGCAGCAGCAGCACCGTACGCCGACGACGCCCGGCCGAGGGCGGGCCGGCGGTGTCGGCGGCCTCGGTGGTGTCGGCGGTGCCCGGGTTGTCGTCGCGGCGGGCGGTCTCGCGGTTCCGCTCGGCGGCGGCCCGGCGCGTGTCGTCGGTCTTGCGGCCGGCGGCGGCCCGGCGGGCGCCGCTGCTGGTCCGGCCGGGCGTGGGCCCACCGCCGGTGTCGCTGGGGGTCCCGCTGGCTGCCGAGGCGCTGCCGGCCGGGCCGGTGCGGTGCCGCCCGGTGCTCGGGTCGTCCGGCCGGGGGCTGGCGGTGCGGGCGGTGTCGGGCGCCGGGGTCGGGGAGGTGTCCACGGAGGTGAAACGGGCGGGGAGGCACCGGGGTGACGAGCAGGGGCGCTCGCGGCGGCCGGTCTGCGCCTCGAGCGCGACCACACGGGTGCGCACGCCGGACGAGCCGGGTGCTGCGACCGCAGTGCCGGGGGTGACCGGCCGTGATGTTGGCCTGGCCACCGGCCCGGTCGGCCGCCGCGAGCGGCCTACATGAAGAGGGTAGTCCCGGTGACATGGGCCACACAATGGGAATATTGAAGCCGATCACGTACCTGGCGTGACGGCCGTTCCTGTCGGACCTCCGGCGTACCGTTGACGGCATGGCGCTCGACATTCCCCGGCTGGACAGCCGCTTCCAGGTCGTCAGTGACTTTCAGCCGGCCGGCGACCAACCGACGGCCATCGATGACCTTGAGCGCCGGGTTCGGCGCGGCGACCGCAACACAGTTCTGCTCGGCGCGACCGGCACCGGCAAGAGCGCCACCACGGCGTGGCTGATCGAGCGGCTGCAACGCCCCACCCTGGTGCTCGCCCCGAACAAGACGCTCTGCGCGCAGCTGGCCAAGGAGTTCAGCGAGCTGCTGCCGCACAACGCTGTCGAATACTTCGTCTCGTACTACGACTACTACCAGCCCGAGGCATACATCCCGCAGACCGACACCTACATCGAGAAGGACTCCTCGATCAACGAGGAGGTGGAGCGGCTGCGGCACTCGGCGACGATGTCGCTGCTCACCCGCCGCGACGTGATCGTGGTGGCGACCGTCTCGGCGATCTACGGCCTGGGCACCCCGGAGGAGTACCTCAACCGGGCGGTGAAGGTGCAGATCGGGCAGGAGCTTGACCGCGACCAGTTGCTGCGCCGGCTGGTCGACATCCAGTACACCCGCAACGACATGGCCTTCCAGCGGGGCACCTTCCGGGTCCGCGGCGACACGCTGGAGATCATCCCGGCGTACGAGGAGCTGGCGATCCGCATCGAGCTGTTCGGTGACGAGGTGGAGAAGCTCTACTACCTCAACCCGTTGACAGGTGATGTGGTCCGCGAGGTCGACCAGCTAGTGATCTTCCCGGCCACCCACTACGCGGCCGGTCCGGAGCGGATGGAGCGGGCGATCCGCGACATCGAGGTGGAGCTGGCCGAGCGCCTCGCCGAGCTGGAGCGGCAGGGCAAGCTGCTGGAGGCGCAGCGGCTGCGGATGCGCACCACCTACGACATCGAGATGATGCGGCAGGTGGGCTTCTGCTCCGGCATCGAGAACTACTCGATGCACATGGACGGGCGGCTGCCCGGCAGCCCGCCGCACGCCCTGCTCGACTACTTCCCCGACGACTTCCTCACAGTGGTCGACGAGTCGCACGTGACCATCCCGCAGATCGGCGGCATGTACGAGGGCGACGCGTCCCGCAAGCGGATGCTCATCGACCACGGCTTCCGGCTGCCCAGCGCGGCCGACAACCGGCCGCTGCGCTTCGACGAGTTCCTGGAGCGGGTCGGCCAGATGGTCTACCTCTCCGCGACTCCCGGCACCTGGGAGATGGAGCAGGCCCAGGGCGAGTTCGTCGAGCAGGTGATCCGACCCACCGGTCTGGTCGACCCCGAGGTCGTGATCAAGCCGACCAAGGGCCAGATCGACGACCTGATGCACGAGATCAAGCTGCGGACCGACCGGGACGAGCGGGTGCTTGTCACCACGCTGACCAAGAAGATGGCCGAGGACCTGTCCGACTACCTCTTGGAGAACGGCATCCGGGTGCGCTACCTGCACTCGGAGGTCGACACGTTGCGCCGGGTGGAGCTGCTGCGCGAGCTGCGCAAGGGCGACTACGACGTGCTCGTCGGCATCAACCTGCTCCGCGAAGGTCTGGACCTGCCCGAGGTGTCGTTGGTGGCGATCCTCGACGCCGACAAGGAGGGCTTCCTGCGCAGCGGCCGGTCGCTGATCCAGACCATCGGGCGGGCCGCCCGTAACGTGTCCGGTCAGGTGCACATGTACGCCGACAAGATCACCCCGTCGATGGCGACGGCGATCGACGAGACCGATCGGCGTCGGGCCAAGCAGGTCGCGCACAACGAGGCGCACGGCATCAGCCCGGAGCCCCTGCGCAAGAAGATCCACGACATCCTGGACGACATCTACCGCGAGGCGGAGGACACCGAGAACTCCCGGGTCGGCGGCGCGGTGCGTCAGCTCTCCCGAGGCAAGGCGCCGGTCAAGGAGACCCGCAGCCGGAGCCGGTCCGGCGCGACCACCACCTCGCGGGAGGGGATGGCCCGCGCCGACCTCGCCCAGCTCATCCAGGAGCTCAACGACCAGATGTTGGCCGCGGCCCGCGAGCTTCAGTTCGAGTTGGCGGCCCGGATCCGCGACGAGGTCTCCGATCTGAAGAAGGAGCTGCGCGGCATGGACGCCGCCGGCGTGAAGTGACGGCCACCCGGTCGGCCCCGCCCAGCGCACCGCTCGGGCCCGGCCGACCGGGGCACGCGAAGGGCGGGCACTCTTGACGGCGGTGGCGCCGATCGGCGAGATGGTCCTCGGGCTGCCCGACGCCAGCCTGCGTCCGTTCGTCGACAGGTACGTGGGCTACCGGGAACGGGCGGACGTGCCACTGGTCCGCCGGGAGTCGGCGGGCGTCTTCGTGGTGCTGATCCTGGGCTGGGGCGCTCCGCTGGACGTGACCGACCCGCGCAGCGCCCAGCGCGGCGTCACCGCTGTCGACTCGTTCGTGGCCGGCACCTTCGACAGTTGGTGCACCACCCGCACTGTGGGTGTGGGGGAGGGCGTCGAGTTGCTGCTCGCCCCCCTGACCGCCCGCCGGCTCCTCGGTCTGCCGCTGAGCGAGCTGACCAATCGGGCCGTCGGCGTCGAGCAGATCCCGGGCCGTTGGCTGGATCGGCTGCGCGGCCGGCTCGCCGAGGCCCCCGGCTGGCCGGAGCGGTTCGCCCTGCTCGACCGGGTGCTCACCGCCCGGCTGGCGGCGTCCCCGCCGATGGACCCGCGGCTCGACTGGGCGTGGCGATGGCTTGCCGCCAGCGGCGGGCGGGGGAGCGTCGGTGCGCTCGCCGACGAGCTGGGCTGGAGCCGGCGGCACCTCGCGTCCCGGTTCCGGCAGGAGGTCGGGCTGCCGCCCAAGATGGCCGCCCGACTGCTGCGTTTTCAGCGGGCTTCCGCCGCGTCGACCCAGGTCGGGGTGGACGGGCGGGGAGTCGACTGGGCCGCCGTGGCGGCGGGCTGCGGCTACTACGACCAGTCCCACCTGATCCGGGACTTCCACCAGTTCGCGGGGGCCACACCGGCCGCGTTGCTCGCCGGCCGGTGACGACGGCTTGCCGACCCGCGGTCGGGTCGGCGATCCGCCGAGGTCACGTTCGTCCAATCCGGATCCGCGTCGCCGGCCGCAGAATCGGGTCATGCGAACCATCTATCCGATCTTCCGTTATCCCGATCCCCGCGCCGCTATCGACTGGCTCGGCGCCGCCTTCGGTTTCCGGGCGCATGCCGTGCACGAGGCGCCGGACGGCACCGTCGCGCACGCCGAGCTGGTCCTCGACACCGGCATGATCATGTTGGGTGGTCGGGCCGACGCCGCACCCCGGCCGGCCGACGACGACTGGTCGGTCTACGTGGCCGTGCCGGACGTCGACGCGCACTGCGCCCAGGCCCGCGCTGCCGGCGCGGAGATCATCCGGGAGCCGTTCGACACCGACTACGGCTCCCGTGACTACGCCGCCCGCGATCTGGCCGGCAACGTCTGGTCCTTCGGCACCTACCGACCCTGAGCCCAGCCGCGCCGACCGGGGACTCGTGGCCCGCCGGGACCGGTCTTCGCCGCCTCCAACCGCTACTGACCTGCGGAAACGGTGCGTACGGGCCAGCCCGGCCGGTCTGCGGCGCCGAATGCCCTGATTGCGGTGCGCGAGCGAGCTATTGCACTGGGTGATCGTCCTGCGTAGTCTCCCTCGGTGGGGAGGCCGGGATGCCGCTGCCAACAAGTCCTGTCATTCGACGTGCACGTCTCGGCGCAGAGCTGCGCCAACTCCGTCGGCGCGAGTCGCTGACCCTGGAGCAGGTCTGCGAACGGCTGGGCTGGGCCTCGACGTCGAAGCTGTCCCGCATCGAGCTGGGTCAGAGTCGTCCAGACCTCGCCGACGTGCTCGATCTGCTGGATGTCTACAAGGTGCCCACGCCCGCCCGGGAGGCGCTGATCGTCATTGCCCGGGACGCGGCGACCAGCCGAGGCTGGTGGAAGACGCTGGGCGAGATGAGCGAACGGCAGCGCACCTACGCCGAGTTGGAGGCGGGCGCCGCCGACATCGTCGAGTACCAGCCGTCGGTGGTGCCGGGGCTGCTCCAGACGCCCGCGTACGCCCGGGTGTTGGTCACAGCCGGCGCGCAGCTCACGCCAGAGGTCGATGTGGAGGCCGAGGTGCGCGCCCGGGCACTGCGGCAGGAGGTGCTGCGCCGGGCCTACCCGCCGCGCTACACCGCCGTGCTCGCCGAGGCCGTCTGCGACCCGGGTGACCTGCCGGTGGCGGTCTGGCGTGAACAGCTGCGTCATCTGGTCGCCGTGACCGGCCTGTCGCACGTCACCGTGCGGCTGTTGCCGCGCGGGGTGGCCGGTGGCGGGCTGCATCCGCTCACACCGTATTCCTGCTACGCCTTTCCCGACCCGGCGGACCCGCGCACGGTGATGCTCGAGGCGTTGACCACCGACGTCCGGTTGGCCACAGTGCTCGACGTCGACCGCTACGAGCGGATGACCGCGGCGCTGCTGGCCGCGGCGCTGTCACCGGAGGAGACGGTCACCGTGCTGGCCCGCCGCGTCGGCGAGTAACGGCTCAAGGGTGTCGACGGTGACGCGCCGCGCGGCCACCGGGCCCGGCGCCCCCGAGTCCGTCGGGACCGGCGGCCGGCGCGTGCGCCGGGCACGATAACCGTGGGGTACGACAGCCCGGCTCAGGCCGGTACGTCGAGGAAGTGTTCGACCACTGGCGGTCCCGCGAAGTGCGGCCCGATCAGCGCCCGCCACATGTCGAACCGTTCGGTGGCCCGGAAGTTCTTCTCGTGTGCCTCGACCGAGTCCCATTCGACGAGCAGCACGAAGCGGGTCGGTGACTCGATTCCTCGGGTCATCCGCACGGACCGGCAGCCGGTGGCCCCGGCGAGCACCGGATGACCCTCGGCGTACGCGGCGGCGAACGCGTCCTCGTGTCCAGGTAGTACGTCGATCAGCGCGACCTCAAGCACCATGTCGGACAGCCTCCCACGGCGATCGGGGCAGTCGGTGTCGCGGGGTCTGTTCCGACGTCGCCGATCCGCCTTGCCGGACCGCCGTCTGGACTCCGCCTCAGCTCGACCGAGGACTTTGACACGGACCCTAGGGTGGCCTCGTGATCATCGATTGGCTCACCGGCACCGCGTTTCGGGTGGCCGGTACGGGCACCACCTGGGCGGAGCTGCTGGGGTTCGCGACCGGTGTGCTCAACGTGTGGTTGGTGGCCCGGCAGAAGATCGCCAACTGGCCGATCGGCATCGCCAACGTGCTGCTGCTCATGGTGCTGTTCTGGACCGCCGGGCTGTACGCCGACGCGGGGCTCCAGGTCGTCTACGTCGCGCTCGGCTGCTACGGCTGGTGGCACTGGCTGTTCGGGGGCGAGCGGCGCACCCGGCTCACGGTGAGCCGGACGGGGCAGCGGGAGTGGCTGGCGCTGGCCGCCGTCGGGGTGCTGCTCACCGGGGCGCTCTGGGTGCTGCTGGACCGGGGCACCGACTCGACAGTGCCGCTGCCGGACGCCCTGACCACGGCGCTGTCGCTGCTGGCCACGTACGGGCAGACCCGCAAGCGGGTGGAGAGTTGGTGGCTCTGGATCGCCGCCGACCTGATCTACATCCCGTTGTACGCGTACAAGGGGCTGCACCTGACGGCCGTCCTCTACCTGGTCTTCCTCGCCCTGTGCGTGCTCGGGTTGCGCGCCTGGCGGGCCGACCTGCGTCGGGCCGACCGGCCGAGCGCGGTCCCGCCCGGCCCGGCCCCGGCCACCGCGTGAACGCCGAGACATCCGGCCGTGCGCCGGCGCGCTCGGCCGCTGCGGAGTTCGGGCACGGGATGGTGGTGGGCAAGTTCTATCCACCGCACGCGGGCCACCACGCGCTGATCCGGGCCGCCGCCGCCCGCTGCGCCGAGGTGACCGTCGTCGTGGCGCCCTCGCGTCGGGAGTCCATCGCGCTTTCGCTGCGCCTCGACTGGCTGCGGGAGGCGCACGCGGACACGCCGTGGGTCCGTGTCGTCGGCCGGTACGACGACCACCCGGTGGACTACGCCGATCCGGCCGTCTGGGACGCGCACTGCGCGGTGTTCCGCGAGGCGGTCGGGTCGGATTCGGTGGACGCGGTCTTCTCCTCCGAGGCGTACGGCGCCGAGCTGGCGCGCCGCTTCCACGCCGTACCCGTGTCGGTGGATCCGGATCGACGGACCGTGCCGGTGTCCGGGACGGCGGTGCGCGCGGACCCGGCGGGTCACTGGCGGTGGCTCAGCCCGCCGGTGCGGGCGTGGTTCGTCCGGCGGGTGGTGGTGGTCGGGGCCGAGTCGACCGGGACCACGACGATGGCGGCGGCGCTCGCCGAGCACTACGGCACGTCCTGGGTGCCGGAGTACGGCCGGGAGTTGACAGCTCGCAAGCTGGCCCGGCTGCGGGAACGAACGCCGGAGGCGACCGTGTTCGACGTCGTCTGGGACCCTGACGACTTCCGCGCGGTGGTCCGCGAGCAGCAGGCGGCCGAGGACGCGGCGGCCCGGACGAGCGGGCCGCTGCTGGTCTGCGACACCGACGCGCGGGCGACGGCGGTGTGGGAGGAGCGCTACCTGGGCAGCGCGTCGGAGGAGGTGCGGGCGGCGGCGCGTCGGCCGGCGCTGTATCTGCTGACGGATCACCGGGGGGTGCCGTTCGCCGATGACGGGCTGCGCGACGGTGAGCACCTGCGGGCCTGGATGACCGAGCGGTTCCGGGCCGAGCTGGCCGGGTGCGGCGTGCCGGTGGTGGAGCTGACCGGGTCGCACTCCGATCGGCTGGCCCGGGCGGTGCGGGCCTGCGACGACCTGCTCGCCACCGGCTGGTCGCTCGCGGACCCGCTCGCCGCACCCGACGTGCACTAGCCTCCTAGGAAGCCGCAGGCGGTGTGTGACGCGTCGAGCGAAGTGTCCGGCGCCACCGGGTGCCCGGGGTGTGATCACGGGGCGTGGTGGGCAACAATGGTCACCGAGGAGGGGAGTATTCCCCCGCAACGGAGTCGTCAGCACGGTCGATCGCCGGAACCACGGCGTCCCGACCCGGCCCCGTAGGTCGCCGCCCCCTGCGGGGCGACGGCGGAAGAGACCTCCGACAGTCACCAGAGTGAGCGACAGCGGCACGCCGGCTCCCGCAGGGGCGTACGGTGTGCCCGACGCCGCGTGTCTGCCGGAGGAATGAACGTTGGACGTGTCCGGATTGGTGTGGACGGGGACGCTTGTCGCACTGACTGCGGTCCTGCTCGTCGACCTGTTGATCATCGGTCGACGCCCGCACGAGCCGAGTGTGCGGGAGTCGAGCCTCTGGGTCGGCTTCTACGTCGGCCTCGCCCTGCTCTTCGGCGCTGGTGTCTGGCTGACCTCCGGGGCCAGCGCGGCCGGGCAGTTCTACACCGGCTGGCTCACCGAGTACAGCCTCTCGGTGGACAACCTCTTCGTCTTCGTGATCATCATGGCCCGTTTCGGGGTGCCTCGGCAGTACCAGCAGAAGGTGCTGCTCGTCGGCATCGTGCTGGCGCTGGTGATGCGCGGCGGGTTCATCGCCGCCGGCGCTGCGCTGATCACGCAGTTCTCCTGGGTCTTCTACATCTTCGGCGCGTTCCTGATCTACACCGCCGTGAACCTGGCCCGGCAGGGTGAGCCGGACGAGGACGAGTTTTCCGAGAACGTGCTGATCCGGTGGAGCCGCAAGGCGTTGCCGATCTCGAAGGACTACGACGGCGCGAAGCTGACCACCCACGTGGCTGGCAAGCGGCTGTTCACGCCGATGCTGATCGTGATGATCGCGATCGGCACCACCGACCTGATCTTCGCGTTGGACTCGATCCCGGCGATCTTCGGCATCACCCAGGAGCCGTACCTGGTCTTCACCGCGAACGTCTTCGCGCTGATGGGCCTCCGGCAGCTCTACTTCCTGCTCGGTGGCCTGCTCGACCGGCTGATCTACCTGAGCTACGGCCTGGCCGTCGTGCTCGGCTTCATCGGGGTCAAGCTGGTGCTGGAGGCACTGGCCGACAACAACCTGCCGTTCATCAACGGTGGCGAGCACGTCGGCTGGGCGCCGCACATCCCGATCTGGCTGTCGCTGCTGGTCATCATCGGCACCCTGGGCATCGCCACCGCCGCCAGCCTGATCAAGTCCTCCCGGGACCGGCGTCGCGAGTTGGCCGACGCCCGACAGTGACCGGTCACCGGCCGGGTGCGGACACGCGCCCGGCCGGTCCGACCCGGTGCGCGCCGACAAGCGTCGCGGTCCGGTCGGCCGGCAGCGGCTCCTCGATGACCCGCCGCCGCCGGTAGCAGGCGTGCAGCATCCGGCGCTGGCCGCTGTCGCCGGGCATGGCGGTGACGATGCCGATGTGGTGGATCTTGCGGCCGGGTCGGGCGAAAAAGTAGAGATCGCCGGGGCGTTCCGCGCCCAACGGCAGTGGGGTGGTGGCCACGGCCTGGTCGTCGGCGTCGCGGGGCAGCAGCACCCCGAACCGACGCCAGGCCAGATGCACCAGCCCTGAGCAGTCGATGCCGTGCGCGGAGAGGCCGCCCCAGATGTAGACCACGTCCAGCAGGCGCTGTGCCACAGCGAGCGCCTGCGCGGCGGTCGGCGACGCGGCATCGGACGGGACCAGGTGGCGGTCGGGCAACCAGAGCGGGGTGGCCCGGCCCGGGACGTGCACCGGCCGCCAGTCGTCGAGCGAGGGGCCGGCCGGGACGAGCCGGGTGCCGACGACGACGCCGGGGAGCACCAGCGGCCCGTTCGGGGTGGCGTGCAGCCCGGTGACAGTGGCGTCCACCACCAGTGGGTGCTCGGTGCTGGTGTGGGCCGGGTCGAGAACTGCCAACTGCTCGGTGGGAAGCCAGCCTGGGTAGCCGCGGGGGTCCAGCTTGGCGGCTGGTTGTTCGACGGCGACGACCCGGGCCCAGCCGTCCGGGCGTAGCTCGCTGACGAGGACCCGCTCGCCGAGCAGGAGTTGGCTCAACACGCAGTCGCCGACCTGCTGGTCGGTGTCCAATCCGGAGACCCAGGTCGGGATGTCGGCACCGGCGGTCAGCGCCGGACGGTCGACCGGGCGGACGGCCTCGGGGGAGGTCCACAGCGTCGCCACGGCGACCCCGACGGCGGCCTCGCGGCCCGGTTGCAGCTCCACGTCAACCCCCAGATCGTGTCGGCTGTCCCAGGGGAACCCTATGAAAGAAACCGACGGTCATCAACCACGAGCCTGCACTTTTGCTTCAGTGAGGCCGGAAATGCCCAGGCCAGGGGCGTCCGGCAGCACCACTGTAGCCCCGTCATAGCGGATGCCGCCCTGCACCGGTGACCACGCCAGCCACCAGGCGGCGTCCAGGTCGGCGACCGCTGTGGTGCCGTACGCGGCGACCAGGCTCGCCGCCGCCCCGATCCCGACCTGGCTCTCCATCATCGAGCCGACCACAGTGCCGAGCCCGTGCGCGGTGGCCAGGTCGAGAAGGGTACGGGCCGGATGCAGCCCACCGCACTTGGCCAGCTTGACGTTGACGAGGTCGGCGGCCCGGCGGCGGATCACCTCCACCAGGTCACGGACCCCGAAGACCGCCTCGTCGGCCAGGATCGGCACGGACACCCGGTCGCTGACCCAGGCCAGCCCGTCCAGGTCCCAGCGGGCCACCGGCTGCTCGACCAACTCCACGTCGAGCCCGGCGTCCTCGATGCCGCGGATCACCCGGACCGCCTCCCGGGGCGTCCAGCCCTGGTTGGCGTCCAGCCGGATGCGGATGCCCGGGCCCACGGCCGCCCGTACCGCGCGTACCCGGTCCAGGTCACTGGCCGCGTCGGTGCCGACCTTCAACTTGAGCACACCGAAGCCGTCGGCCTGCCGCTGCCGTGCCGCGGCCGCCAGGTCCACCGCGTGGCCCGCCGCCAGCGTGACGTCCGTCGGGACCCGCAGCGTGGTGCCCCCGAGCAACCGCACCAGGGGTACGCCCAGCCGCCGCGCGGCGAGGTCGTGCAGGGCGACGTCCAGCGCCGCCTTGGCGGCCTCGTTGCCGACCACCGCGCGCTGCACCTCGGCGCAACGGGTCACCAGGTCGTCCGGGTCACGGCCGATCAGCTGTGGGCCGAGCAACTCGCGCACGCACGCCTGCGCGCCGGCGACCGACGCGCCGGTGACCTGCCAGACCTGCGGCGCCTCACCGAAGCCGGACCGGCCGTCGCTGTCGACGAGTTCGACGACCAGGGTGTCCACAGTGGTGGTGCGGCGTAGCGCGGTGACGAACGGGGTGTGTAAGGGGGCGGAAACCCGGTGGGTGCGTACCGCCGAGATCGTCATGTCAGGCACCCTATACGGAGGTTCACCTTCGGAGGGGAGACCGGATGACCGGGCAGGGCTGGGAGCTGGTAGGTGCACCGAACGCGCGTGACCTGGGTGGGCTCGTCGGCGCGGACGGGCGGCGGGTCCGCGTCGGGCAGTTGATTCGCACTCCGGCGCTGGGTCGGCTGACCGACGAGGACCTACCGGTGCTGGCGAAGCTGGGGCCGGCGTGCGTGGTGGATCTGCGCGACGCCTCGGAGATCGCTGTCGCCCCGGAGGACCGGTTCGCCGGTGAGCCCCGGGTGGTGCGCCTGCCGGTGCACGACGCGGAGCACCCGGTCTTCACGTACGTCTCGGCGGTGCTGCTCGGTCACGACCTGAACGCGTACGCGGAGCTGGCCCGGCAGGGCACGGCGGGGGCGATGGCGGCGATCTACCGCTGGTTCGTCACCGGTGAGTCGGCTCGGGTCGGCTTCGCCGAGGCGGTGCGGCTGGCGACCCGGCCGGAGAATCTGCCGCTGCTCTACCACTGCTCCGCCGGCAAGGACCGCACCGGCTGGTTGACAGTCATCCTGTTGACGGCGCTCGGGGTGGACGAGGCGGCCATTCGCGCCGACTACCTGCGCAACAACGAGCTGACCGACAGTCTGCGGGCGGTGATCGTCGAGGCGATGCGCCGGCGAAATCCCGAGCTGGACGTCGACGCGGTGGTGCCGGTGCTGGAGGTCCGTGCCGAGTACCTCGACGCCGGTTATGCCGAGGTGCGTCGGGTGCACGGCTCGTTCGACGCGTACCTGCGCGACGGGCTGGGGCTCACCGACTCCGACCTCAGGGCGTTGCGGGCACAGTTGCTGGAGTGACCGGCGCGTCAGTGGGTGTGCCGGTGCGGGCGGCGAGGCCGGTGACGATCAGTGCCTGGCCGGCGGCGTAGGTCGCCATGACCAGCACCGGCGCGCCGGGTGGTTGGGCCACCTCGGCCACCCCGGCGGCGATCAGCAGGTCGGAGCCGAGGAACAGCGCGGCGCCGAGACCGACGCGCCAGCCCTGGGTGGTGGCGGTGCTGGCCATGGCGGCCAACGCGAGCGCGTAGCCGGCCACCGGCACGGCCAGCCCGGCGTCGCTGAGCCCGGTCCACATCCAGGTCAGGGCGACGACGGTCAGCACCGCGTACCCCAGGGGGACGGCGACCAGCGGCGCACGGCGCAGCGCGGTCGCGGCGCCGTGCCGGGTGAAGGCCGCGAGGTAGCAGAGGTGCGTGCCGAGGAAGCAGGCCATGCCGGCGAGGAACCAGCCGGTGCCGTCGATCATGAGGGCGACGTCGCCGCCGGTGGCGAAGGCCAGCGCCGCCAGCAGCAGCCGGTCGGGTCGGGCCGCGCGTTCGGCGCTGACAAGCCACAGGTACGCGGCCAGCAGTGGCATCAGCAGCGGCTTGGTGAGCAGGAAGGCCAGGCCGCCGCCGGTGGCGTTGGCCAGCAGGTTCGCCGCCGTCACGACGAGGAAGGCGATCAGCACGGTGCGACTGCGGGGCATCTGCGGCTCCGGGGTGGGGGTGCGAGCAGCCTAGCCCGCACGCACCGCGGTGATCGGTCGGGTCAGAGCTGGTGGCGGGCGGCCCAGACCTGCGCCGAGATGTGCGCGATCAGCAGGCAGGCGTCGTCCTCCACCTGGTCCTCGCTGTCGGCCAGGTCGGTGGTGGTGCAGACGACGACCAGGTACGGCGGGGCGTCGTCGGGCAGCACCACGCCGGCGCCGTGGCGGACGCCGCGTACCCAACCGTTCTTGTGCGCGATGCGGGTGCCCGCGGGCAGGCCGGCGGCGAGGTCCTCGCGGTGTTCCTGGGCGAGCAGGACGTCCAGCATGGTGGTGCAGGCGGCCGGTGAGGCGAGTGGGCCGGGGTTGTCGGCCCCGGTGGCCAGGGCGCCCAGCAGGGCGGCCAGGTCAGCGGCGGTGACAGTGTTGGTGATGCCGGCCTCGCGGGCGGCGAAGTCCTCGATGCCGCGGCCGGTGATGCTGTTGCGGGCACCGGCGAGCGCCCAGACCTCGGCGACCGCTGGCAGCCCGACGTGGCCGAGGACGAGGTTGGTGGCGAGGTTGCTGGAGCGCACGATCATCCGGTCGGCCAGCCAGCGCAGCGACGCCGTGCCGCCGACGCGGTCCCAGACCGCGTCGTCGTTGTCGTAGGGCTGCGCGTTGGCGAAGCGGGGTGCGCCGGGCCGGGCGGAGTCGAAGTCGTTGACGACCGGGACCGGGGCGTCCAGGTCCAGGGTGCCGGCCTCGGCGGCGCGGTGCAGCGCGGCGAGCACCGCCACCTTCATGGTGCTCGCGGCGTAGTGGCCGGCGTCCGCGTGGCGGGTCCAGGTCGGCGGGGCGTCGAGTCGCCCCACGTACGCGGAGACGGTGCCGGGCACCCGGTCCAGGTGGGCGTCGAGATCATCCCAGGTCATGCCGGTGACCGTAGCGGATCAGCTGTCGGGCGGGTCCGCGTACCCGTCGGAGGAAAGACACCGGGCGCGCCGGCCGCAAGCGGCCGACGCGCCCGGTGTCGGGTGCTGGTGGGGTCAGCCGGCGTGCTTGCGGCGGGCGGTGGCCCGGCCCCGCAGTTGCTGGTCGAGCACCACCTTGCGGATGCGCACAGTGGCCGGGGTGACCTCGACGCACTCGTCCTCGCGGCAGAACTCCAGCGCCTGCTCCAGGGTGAGCTTGCGCGGCGGGACCAGCTTCTCGGTCTCGTCGGAGGTCGACTGCCGCATGTTGGTGAGCTTCTTCTCCTTGGTGATGTTGACGTCCATGTCGTCGGAGCGGGAGTTCTCCCCGACGATCATGCCCTCGTACACCTCGGTGGTCGGCTCGACGAAGAGCTGACCGCGCTCCTGCAGGTTGGTCATCGCGAAGGCGGTGACCGCGCCGGCCCGGTCGGCGACCAGCGAGCCGTTGTTGCGGGTCCGCAGCTCACCGAACCACGGCTCGTAGGACTCGAAGACGTGGTGCAGGATGCCGGTGCCCCGGGTGTCGGTGAGGAACTCGGTGCGGAAGCCGATCAGGCCACGCGCCGGAACGAGCCACTCCATCCGGATCCAGCCGGTGCCGTGGTTGACCAGCTGCTCCATCCGGCCCTTGCGGGTCGCGAGGAGCTGCGTGATCGCGCCCAGGTATTCGTCGGGCGCGTCGATGGTCAGCCGCTCGACCGGCTCGCAGGTCTTGCCGTCGATCTCCTTGGTGACCACCTGCGGCTTGCCGACGGTCAGCTCGTAGCTCTCCCGGCGCATCTGCTCGACCAGGATGGCCAGCGCCAGCTCACCACGGCCCTGCACCTCCCAGGCATCGGGGCGCTCGGTGGGCAGCACCCGCAGCGACACGTTGCCGACCAGCTCCTTGTCGAGCCGGTCCTTGACCATCCGGGCGGTGACCTTGGCGCCCTTGACCCGGCCGACCAGCGGTGAGGTGTTGGTGCCGATGGTCATCGAGATGGCCGGCTCGTCGACAGTGATCAGCGGCAGCGCGATCGGGTTCTCCGCGTCGGCGAGCGTCTCACCGATCATGATCTCGGGGATGCCGGCGACAGCGATGATGTCGCCCGGGCCAGCGGTCTCCGCCGGCTTACGCTCCAGGCCCTCGGTCATCAGCATCTCGGAGATGCGGACCCGCTGGGTGCTGCCGTCGGTGCGGCACCACGCCACCGTCTGGCCCTTGTTGATGGTGCCCTGGCGGACCCGGCACAGCGCCAGCCGGCCGAGGAACGGCGAGGCGTCGAGGTTGGTCACGTGCGCCTGCAGCGGCGCGCCGTCGTCGTACGAGGGCGGCGGGATGGTGTCCAGCAAAGTGCGGAACAGCGGCTCCAGGGAGGTGCTGTCATCCGGCACCGACCCGTCGGCGGGCTGGGTCAGCGAGGCGACGCCGTCGCGGGCGCAGGCGTAGACGATCGGGAAGTCGATCTGCTCCTCGTCGGCGTCCAGGTCGAGGAAGAGCTCGTAGGTGTCGTCCACGACCTCCTTGATCCGGGCGTCCGGACGGTCCACCTTGTTGATCACCAGAATGATCGGCATCCGCGCCTGCAGCGCCTTGCGCAGCACGAAACGGGTCTGCGGCAGCGGGCCCTCGCTGGCGTCGACGAGCAGCACCACACCGTCGACCATGGTCAGGCCACGCTCCACCTCGCCACCGAAGTCGGCGTGGCCGGGGGTGTCGATGATGTTGATGGTGACCGGGTCGGAGCCGTCCGCCGGCAGGTAGTGCACGCCGGTGTTCTTGGCCAGGATCGTGATGCCCTTTTCCCGTTCCAGGTCACCGGAGTCCATCACCCGCTCGGTGTTCTCGCCGCGTGCGCCGTACGCGCCGGCCTGCCGCAGCATGGCGTCGACCAGGGTGGTCTTACCGTGGTCGACGTGAGCGATGATGGCGACGTTGCGGAGGTCGGTGCGAAGCTGCATACCCTCTATCCTTCCGCCTGCGCTCGCGCAGGCTGCGTCGGGGTCACCCCCAGGTGCCCCTGATCTATGGTGAAACCGCTGTGCCGGTGGTTCCCCGGGCTGGCATGCTGGCACCCGTGTTGCGGGGGCCTGAGTGCACGACCTGCTGACCTGGGTGCAGGGTCTGCCCACCCTGTGGATCTACCTGGTCGCCGCGCTGATCGTGGCGGGCGAGACCGCGGTGATCTTCGGCCTGCTCGTGCCGGGTGAGGCTACCCTGCTGCTCGTCGGCTTCCTCACCTACAACGGTACCTTGCGGCTCGGGCCGGCGTTGTTCGCGATGATCGTCGCGGCGGTCCTCGGCGATGGGCTGGCCTTTCGCGCCGGACGGCGGTACGGCTCCCGGCTGCGTGCCGGGCTGGGTCACCGGGTCGGGCCGCAGCGGTGGGCCCGCGCGGACGCCATGCTGGCCCGCCTCGGTGGGCGGGGGGTGTTCGCCGCCCGATGGGTGGCTTTCGCCCGGACCCTGGTGCCCCGGCTGGCCGGTGCGGCTGGCATGCCGTACCGGCGGTTCGCCCTCTGGAACCTGGCCGGGGTGGTGACCTGGGTGAGCGGCTCGGTGCTGCTCGGTCACCTCGCCGGTGAGTCGTACGACACGGTCTCCCGGCTGCTCGGCCGGGCCACCGGGGTGGCGCTCCTGCTGCTGGCCGGCCTGGTGGGTGTGGTGCTCGTGGGTCGGTGGCTGGGTCGAAACCCCGACCCGGTGCGCGCGCTGCTGTCCCGGGCCGGCGCATTGCCCCCGGTGCGGTGGCTCACCGCCCGCTACGGGGTGCTGTTCTTCCTGGTGGCCATGCGGATCGGCCCGGCCTGGACGCTGCTGCTCAATCTGGCCGCCGGGCTGCTGCTGCTGTTCGCCGCCGGGCTCGCCATCGCCGGTCTGCTCGCGGTGGCGGTCCGCAACAGTGGGCTGGCCGCGCTGGACGGCGCCATCGCGGGGTGGTTCGCCGCTCGGCGTACCCCGGACGCCGCCGACGTCACGCTGGTAGTGGTGTCGGTGGTACGCGGGTCGGTGCTGATCGTGTTGGTGGCGCTGGTGGCGGCGGTGCTGGCGTGGCGCAACCGACCCTGGCGGGCGGACCTGCTCAGCGTGGTCGGTACAGTCGGCGCGTTCGTGCCGCTGGTGGTGCTGGCCGTGGTGGCCGAGCTGACCGGCCCCAACGGGACCGCCCCGGGCGGCGGTGAGGTGGCCCCGCTCTCGACCCAGAACGCCGTGGTCGCGGCGAGCTTCTGCACCCTGGCCTGGCTGGTTTCGCGCAGCGCCCGCTGGCCGGTGGCGGTGGCCGCCTGGACCGCCGCGGCTGCGGGGGTGCTCGGGATCGGCGGCGCGCGGCTCTACCTCGGACTGGACACGGCGAGCGGAACGGCAGCGGCGGTGCTGCTCGGGGTGCTCTGGACCGTGGTGTTCATGGTCGCCTGGGCGACCCGGGACCGGGCGGTGGGCAAAGGTCAGCCCCCGGTGGACCAGACCCCCCGGCGGCCGTCGCAGGGGCACCGCCGCCCGGTCGAACCTTGTTAGGGTGCGGCGACAATCACACGGGGGAGGCAACGGCATGGTGCGACGGAGGGGTCGGCTGGCCGCCGCGGTGCTCGCCGGGCTCCTGCTGGCGAGCGCGTTGGTCGGCTGCGCCGCCAAGGGGGAGAGCCCATCGGGCCTGTCCGCGCCGGTCGCCGTCACCGAAGGGCCGACGGATGCCCCGTCCGACGAGGTCAGCGTTGAGCCGAGCCCGTCGGTGAGCGCCGTGGAATCGATGGGTTCCGCGCCGGGTCGTAGCGCGACCCCGAAGCCGAAGCCGACGAAGAAGCCGACCCGGGCGGCGCCGAAGCCGCGCCCGGTGCCGAAGCCGCCCACCGAGACCGAGGTTCCGCCGGCGCCTCCGAAGCCCGCACCGAGTTCCTGCAAGCCGACCTACAAGGGCAGCCAGGCGACCCGGGCCGAGGTGAAGGCGGCGCTGACCGAGGCGGCCGACCGCACCTACTGGCCGGTCTCGGCGCCGGACATCAAGATCCCGCTCACCCTGCTCAAGGCCACCGCCTGGCAGGAGAGCGGCTGGCAGTCCAACATCTACGCCTGCGACGGCGGCGTCGGGCTGTTGCAGGTGATGCCGGACACCGCGACCTGGATGAACCAGCGGTTCGAGAAGAGCTACAAGATCGACGCCTACCAGGACAACGCCTACCTCGGCGCCACCTACCTGGCCTGGGCGACGAAGTACATCGGCGACATGTACTTCGAGTCCGACTTCCGGCTCGACCCGGCACTGTGCACCAGCGAGCTGAATTCCTGCCTGCTCAACGCCGTCATCGCCGCGTACAACTTCGGGCACGGTGCTGTGGCGCAGGAGGGGAAGCCGCTGACCATCCCCAACCCGTCGTACGTGCGCAACGTGCGGGCGCTGATGAGCGAGTGCGTCTGCCTGGCGTACTGACGTCGACGGGGCCGTGACGGATTCGCCACGGCCCCGACGTGTCGGTCAGTCGTGCGCGGCGACCGGTTCGGGTGAGCGCGGGGTGGCCCGCACCCTGTCGCGCGTGATGCGGCCGGGCCACCAGAAGCGGTCGCCGAGCAGGAACGCCAACGCCGGCACCAGGACCGTGCGGACCAGCAGGGTGTCCAGCAGGACACCGATGCAGACGATGATGCCGATCTGGGTCAGGGTGATCAGCGGCAGCACGCCGAGCACGGCGAAGACAGCGGCGAGCAGCACGCCGGCGCTGGTGATCACACCGCCGGTGACCCGCAGGGCGGAGAGCATCCCGGCGCGGGTGCCGGCGCTGCGGGCGTCCTCCCGGGCCCGGGTGACCAGGAAGATGTTGTAGTCCACCCCGAGCGCCACCAGGAACACGAAGGCGAGCAGCAGCACACCGCTGTCCAGGGCCGGGAAACCCAGCACGTGGTCGAAGAGCAGCCAGGCCGCGCCGAGGCTGGCGAAGTACGAGGCGATCACTGTCAGCACCAACAGCAGCGGCGCGAGCAGGCCGCGTAGCAGCAGCACGAGCACGCCACCGACGAGCAGCAGGATGATCGGAAGGATGAGTCGCAGATCCCGGTCGTTGGCCTCGTCGGAGTCGTACGTGGCGGCCACGGAGCCACCGACGATCGCCCCGGACGGGGCGTCGGCGCCGGCGGCAGCCGGCGGCGCGGAGTCGGGGACGGCGGCGACCGCCGCCCGCAGCGCCTCGATCGCGCGGTCCGAGGCGGTGGTGCCGGGTTCGGCGTCGAGGACCACGTCGACCTGGGCGACGGCCTCGCCGGCGTCGCCGGGGCGGGCCGAGGCGACACCGGGTACCGCGGTGGCGGCGTCGGTGACCGCCCGCACCGCCGCCGGGGTGGTGATCACGGCGACGGGTTGGGTGCTGCCGGCGGGGAAGGCCCTGGCCAGGGTCTGCGCCCCGGTCACCGCCTCGGGCTCGGCCCGGAACTGTTCGGTCTCGGACAGGCCGGTACGGATGCCGAGCCCACCCAGCGCCAGGCCGCCGAGCAGCACTGTGGCCAGCGTCGCGACCACCACTGGCCGGCGTTGCACGGCGGCGCCGAGTCGACCCCAGAGCCGGCCCTCGCGGACCGGGCCACCGACCCGGGGTACGAACGGCCAGAACAGGCCGCGGCCGAAGAGCACCAGCACGGCGGGGAGCACGAACAGGGCCGAGAGCATGGCGAAGACCACACCGGTGGCGCACGCCACGGCCAGTGCCCGGTTGGTCTCCTGCTCACTGAGCAGCAGGGTGAGGACGCCGAGCACGACGGTGCCGCCGCTGGCGAGGATGGGCTCCGCGGTGCGACGCAGCGCGGCGCGCATCGCCGCGAACCGGTCCTCCTCGCGGCGCAGCTCCTCCCGGTAGCGAGCGATGAGCAGCAGCGCGTAGTCGGTGGCGGCGCCGAAGACCAGCACGCTGGCGATGCCGGTGACCTGACCCTGCTGGAGGTTGATGCCGACGCCCGGCACGATGACGTCCACCGCGCGCAGCGTGAGCTGCTCGGTCGCGGCGACCACTGCCAGCGGCACGATCCACAGGAACGGGCTGCGGTAGGTGATCAGCAGGAGCAGCGCGACCACGGCGGCGGTCACCACGAGCAGCGTGACGTCGGCGCCGTCGAACACCGAGGAGAGGTCGGCGGTGAACGCCGGTGCGCCGGTCACCTCGGCGGTCAGCCCGTCGGGCAGGTCCGCGAGGGTGGCGCGCAGCTGGGTCACCGTGTCGGTGACGACCTCCTGCCCGCCGGCGGTGTCCAGCGGCACGGCGACCAGGGCCACCGCGCCGTCCGGGGAGATCTGGGCGGGGCTGACCTGCCCACCCACCGCGAACCGGCGCAGGTCGTCGGCGCGAGCGCCGGCTGTCGCCCGGTCGGTCTCGCTCAGCGCCCCGCCGTCACCACGACTGATCACCACGATGGCCGGCTGCACGTCGCGCGACGGCAGCTGATCCTGGAGACGTTGCACCTGGGTCGACTGCCACTGCACGGACAGGCCGGTGGTGGAGACCGGCGCCGGGTTGTCCGGCTGGGGTGTCCCGAAGACGGCCGCGCCCACGACGATCGCGGCGGCCACGGTGAGCCAGGCGGCCAGCCGGCCACGAGCGACTCTGGTGAACACAGACATCAGGTGACCTCAAGGTCCTTCGAAAGTCGAGTATCTTGATAGCCGAGATTATCCGGGGCTGTTCTATGCTGCAACCCGGGGGACCGACGACGGGAAGAGCGGCGCGAGGTGGCGACTCACGGCATGTACCGACGGCGCGACACGCGCCGCGAGCAGCTGGTCGCGGAGATCACCAACAACCTCCGGCGGTACGCGGTGGACGCCCAGCAGGTCGGCCACGCCTTCGCCAACCTGCACGGCCTCAACCCGACCGACCTGCAGGCGTTGATCGCGGTGATGGACGCCGAGCTGCTCGGTGATCCGATCACCCCCGGCCGACTCGGCGAGCAGCTGAACCTCTCCTCCGGCTCGGTCACGGCCCTGATCGACCGCCTGGAGCGGGCCGGGCACATCCGCCGCGACCGGGACACCGTCGACCGGCGCAAGGTGCTGCTGCACTACGCCGACCAGGGCGCCGCCCTGGCCATGCAGTTCTTCCAGCCGCTGGGCGCCCGCACCGACACGGTGATGGCCCGCTTCGGCGAAGACGAGCTGGAGGTGGTGCACCGGTTCATGGCGGAGATGAGCGAGTCGCTGCGGGGGCACCGCGACGCGGTGCGCGCCGCCCGGCCGGAGTCACCCCGCCGCCCGACGGGCTGACCGGTGCCCGACCGGCTCGTCACACGCCTCGCCAGCGCCGCGCTGCGCCTGCCGCCGACCCGTCCCGCCCCGGTGCGGGTCAGCCGTGACCTCCCGGTGCGGGCCCGCGACGGTGTGGTGCTGCGCACCGACCACTACGCCCCGGCCGTCGGCGTCGCGCCGACAGTGCTGATCCGCACCCCCTACGGGCGGGCTGGACCGCTGCGGCTGCTCGGTCGGCTGCTCGCCGCCCGGGGTCGGCACGCCGTGATCCAGTCGTGCCGGGGCACCGGCGGCTCCGGTGGAACGTTCGCCCCGCTGGTGCACGAGCGCGACGACGGCGCGGACACCCTGGACTGGCTGCGTCGTCAACCCTGGTGGTCCGGGCAGCTCGGCATGTTCGGGGTCAGCTATCAGGGCTTCGCGCAGTGGGCCCTGGCCGCCGACGCCGGCGAGGAGCTGCGCGCGATGGTCGCCGTGGTGACCGCCTCGGCCACCCGCGACTCGACGTACGCGGGGGAGTCCTTCGCCCTGGACACCGTGCTGACCTGGGCGGAGCTGCTACACGCGCAGACCGTGCCGTGGCTGGCCCGGCAGTGGGAACTCAAGCGCGGGCAGCCCCGGCTGGCCGCCGCGCTGGATCACCTTCCCCTGGCCGACGCCGACCGGGTGGCCACCGGCGTGACCATCCCGTTCTTCCAGGAGTGGCTGCGCCACCACACCCCGCAGGCCGCGTACTGGCGGACCCGGGTCTTCGCCGACCAGGTCGCCAAGGTGCGGGCGCCGGTGGTCATGGTCACCGGCTGGCACGACATCTTCCTGCCCGCCCAGCTCGACGACCACGCCGTGCTGCGCGCCGCCGGCACACCGCCGCGCCTGGTGATCGGCCCGTGGACGCACGGCAGTCCCGGACTGTTCACGGCCGCGCTGCGCGAGGGGCTGGCCTGGCTCGACGAGCACCTGCCGGCCGTCCCGCGATCGCCCGGTCCGGCGCGGCCCGCCCGGCCGCCCGTGCGCATCCACGTCAGCGGCGCAGGCGGGGGCTGGCGGGACCTGCCGGACTGGCCACCCCCGGCGACCGAGACCGCCTGGCACCTGCAACCCGGTGGCGAGCTGGCCGCACGTCCACCGGTCGCGTCGACACCGGACGCACTCCGCTACGACCCCGCCGACCCCACCCCGTCGCTGGGCGGCCCACTGCTCGTCGCCCAACGGGCCGGCCCGGTGGACAACCGGCGCGTCGAGGCCCGCCCCGACGTGCTGACCTACACCAGCGCCCCGCTGACCGGGCCGATCGAGGTGATCGGCCCGGTCCGCGCCGAGATCCACGTCCGCAGCGACCTGCCGTACCTGGACGTCTTCGTTCGTCTGTGCGACGTGGACCGTCGGGGTCGCTCGTGGAACGTGTGCGACGGCCTGGTGCGGGTCACACCCGAGCGCTTCCCGGCCGACCCCTGCGGGGCGCTGCGGATTCCGGTGCCGCTCTGGCCGACCGCGTACCGGTTCGCCGCCGGGCACCGGCTGCGGGTGCAGGTCTCCGGCGGCGCCCATCCACGGTGGGCCCGCAACCCCGGCACCGGGGAGCCGCTCGGCACGGCGGTGACGCTGCGTGCCGGTTGGCGGCAGGTCCTGCACGACCCGGCGCACCCCTCGGCGCTGCTGCTGCCGATCGTCCACTCTGCCCCGCCGCAAGTTCCAATCTGAACAGACCCGTCCTGAGCTGGGCGTTTGCCGAAAACGCGGGCTATGGTTGAGTCAACGCCCGGCGCCGTGCACCAGTAGGCCGGGCTCGCCCGAAGCCCAGCACCGCGTACGCGGTGTGACGTCGTGCCCGGTCCCCACCTCTCGGAAAGGGGGACCCCATGACCCGGGCCCCGGCTAATCTTCTGGCCGTCCGAAGCCTGCTCCTCACTCACCTCGACAACGCCCCCGGGCCAGACGACCTGGACCCGGGCGAGGTCGGCATCGTCGGCGACTCGGCCCACCGGGGTGGCTACCACTGCGGATCGGACCGGGTGGTCACGAACGACTACTCGGTGGTCGAGTCGCCCCGCGACCGGGCCGGGCTGACCCTCGACGCGGCGGCGCTGGACGTCGGCCAGTTCAACGTCCGCTCCGGTGGGCGTACGAACACCCTGCCCAGCTTCTCGGTCTGGTGCGTCGCGCAGTGCGCCGCGAACGCGGCCGACACCCGGGACATCCGGGAGATCATCTACAGCCCCGACGGCACCACTGTGAAGCGGTGGGACCGCCTTGGCAAGCGCACCAGCGGCGACAGCTCACACCGCTGGCACACCCACTTCAGCTTCTTCCGCGACGCCATCAAGGCGGGCCGCGACCAGCGGCCCCTGTTCCGCCGCTACCTCAGCTCCATCGGACTCTTGGAGGACGACGACATGACCCCCGAAGAACACAACTGGCTGGCCACCGTCCACAAGAACCTCACGGTGCTGGATGGCCGCAACCCGATCGGGCAGATCTACACCCGGATGTCGATGGGTGAGGATGCCACCGTCCCGAACTTCGTCTCGGCGCACCCGACGCTGACGTCGCTCGCCGCTCAGGTGAGCGCGTTGCAGACAGCGCTGACCGCGCTGTCCAACCGGGACTTCACCGACGAGCCGGCGATCGTCCAGGGTGTGCTGGCCTCGCTGACGCCGGAGAAGATCGCCGCAGCCATCCCGCCCACCATGGCCAAGCAGGTCGCCGACGAGCTGGCCCGCCGGCTGGTCGCCTGAGCGAGGGGTGGCCCGAGGGCCGCCGGGCCGCCCCTCTTGGCGCATCTGCAACAGCTCTTGAGCAACATATATTGCGCAAGAGCTGTTGCAGATGTCATCCTGTCGACATGGACAGCCCCGACGTACGCCAGGTCACCGACTCGCGGGTGCTGGCCGCCATGTCCCACCCGCTACGCCGCCGGCTGATGGACGTGTTCAAGGTCCACGGGCCCTCCACCGTCGGGATGCTCGCCGAGCGCACCGACCAGGCCCCCGCGAACGTCAGCCACCACCTCAAGGTCCTCGCCGCCGCCGACCTGGTCGCCGAGGCGCCCGAGTTGGCCCGGGACCGGCGCGAGCGGTGGTGGCGCCTGGTCACCCGGAAGCTGCGCTGGTCCAACGCCGACTTCGACGCCGACCCGGCCGCCCGAGCGGTCGCCGACGCCGCCACCTCGCTCAACCTGGACCGGCACGTCGCCCTGGCCCGGGCCTGGCACGCCGCCGACGAGAGCACCCAGGCCACCTGGAACGACGCGCCGTTCTCCACCGACCACTGGCTACGCCTCACACCTGAGGAGCTGGCCGAGCTGAGCCGCGAAATGATCGAGGTCCTCGCGCGCTGGGCCGACCGGGAGCTGCCCGACGACGACGCCGACCGCAGGCCGGTCTTCGTGTTCGTCCACGGCGTACCGGCCCGACCGTGACCACCGCCACCCGCGGCGACTCCACCGACGTCCGGTCGACCGGAGGGCTGCTGCGGCACCGCGACTTCCGGCTGCTCTGGGCCGGCCAGGCGGTCAGCAGCGTCGGCAGCAACGTCACCACTGTCGCGCTGCCCCTGGTAGCGGTCGCCATCCTCGACGCCGGCACCTTCCAGGTGGCGGTGCTCACCGCCGCGGCCTGGCTGCCCTGGTTGCTGATCGGCCTGCCGGCCGGCGCGTGGGTCGACCGGCTGCCCCGCCGACCGGTGATGGTGATCTGCGACCTGCTCTGCGCGGTGGCCTTCCTCAGCGTGCCGCTGGCCGCCCTGCTGGACCGGCTCACCGTCGCGCAGCTGCTGGTGGTCGCCCTCAGCGCCGGCGCCGCGCGGGTCTTCTTCGAAACCGCCGACCAGGTCTACCTGCCGGTGCTGCTGCGACCCGGGCAACTGCCGGAGGGCAACGCCAAGCTCCAGGCGACCCAGACCGTGAGCTACGTCGTCGGCCCCGGCCTCGCCGGCCTGATCGCCCAGCTCACCGGCGCCGTCGCCGCACTGCTGCTGGACGCGCTCACGTTCCTGCTCTCCGCGGTGTTCCTGCTGCGCATCCGCACCCGCGAACCACGCGTACGCCCCGCGCAACGATCCCGATCGCTGCGCCGGGACATCACCGAGGGGCTGCGTTTCGTCATCCGGGACCCGTACCTACGGGTGCTGACGGTCTTCGGCGCGGCCAGCAACATCGGGCTGACCGGCTACCAGGCCGTCCTGGTGGTCTTCCTGGTCCGCGAACTGCGCCTCGAGCCGGGGCTGGTGGGTGGGCTCGTCGGCGTGATGAGCGCCGGCGGGATCATCGGCGCGCTGCTCGCCACCACTGTGGCCCGGCGCTGCGGCACCGCACGGGCGCTGCTGATCGCGGCGGCGCTCACCGGCCCGCCCGCGCTGCTCATCCCGCTCGCCGCACCCGGCGTCGGGCTGGCCTGGCCAGCCCTCGGCGGTCTGCTGGTCGGCCTCGGGGTGGCCATCGGCAACGTGGTCAAGGGCGCCTTCCGGCAGACCTACACGCCGCACCACCTGCTGGGCCGGGTGACAGTGAGCATGCACCTGCTCAACTACGGCACGATCCCGCTGGCGGCCGTGCTGGCCGGCGCGATCGGCGTACGTTACGGCGTCGGGACGGCAATTGTCGTGATGACCGCCTGGCTGGCGCTCACCCCGTTGATTCTGTTGGTTGGGCCAATCCGGAGGCGGCGGGACCTGCCCGCCGCCCCGGCGGCGTCTTGAGTGCGCTGCGACGGCGGCCGGAGACCGGCCGCCGTCACCGGCACGGAGCTACATCGGGCGGACGTTGTCCGCCTGCGGACCCTTCTGCCCCTGGGTCACCTCGAACTCGACCTTCTGGCCCTCGTTGAGCTCCCGGTAGCCGCTCGAAGCGATGGCGGAGTAGTGGACGAACACGTCCGGCCCTCCACCGTCCTGCTCGATGAAGCCGAAGCCCTTTTCCGAGTTGAACCACTTAACCGTGCCGGTTGCCATGCATCTCTCCCTGTTCAAAGCGGCTGACCCTCGGCCTCTGGCCGATGATCGCCCGTACCTGTTCGACAGTAACGGGCAAAACCCCGATCCGCTGGCCGAAGTGCCGTAGGTATTTGACTGAAGTCGGGTGAACTCTGCGCGGCGGCATGTGAAACCCGCCCCGACCAACCGCCGCTGGGGCATGCTTGCGCCGATGAGAGATGCCGCAGCCGACGCGCTGACCGAGCTGGAACGCGAGATCCATGCGCCCGGCGCCGGTCTGGACCGGCTCCGGTTGATGCCCACCCCGTTCGTCCCCGAGGTGCGGCTTCACCTCGCCGAGGACGCGATCGTCTGGTGGGCGCGGATGGAGGCCAACGCCGGACACACACTGCCGGCGCCGTACTGGGCGTCCGCCTGGGCCGGTGGACAGGCCCTCGCCCGCCACCTCCTCGACCACCCGGAGCTGGCCGCCGGCCGCCGGGTGCTCGATCTCGCCGCCGGGTCCGGGCTGGTGGCCATCGCCGCCGCGCTGGCCGGCGCCGCGGAGGTGATCGCCAACGACATCGACCCGTACGCCGTCGCCGCCGTCACCCTCAACGCGCGGGCCAACGACGTCACCGTCGACGCCACCGGGGACGACCTGCTCGACAACACCGAAGCGAAGGTCGACCTGGTCGTCGCCGGGGACGTCTTCTACGACCGCGCGATGGCCGACCGGATGCTGCCCTTCCTTCAGCGGGCCGCCGCCGCGGGGGCCGACGTGCTGGTCGGCGACCCCGGCCGGGGACACCTACCGACGGACCGCCTGACCGTGCTGGCCGACTACCCGGTGCCCACCACCGAACCGTCGGTCGACTCGTCGCTCCGCCACGTGCAGGTGCTGCGCCCCGCCTGAGGCGGACCCCGACTCAGGGGCGACCCCGAGGCGGATACCAGGGGTCACTCGGGGCTACGACCCGATGTCCGAACTGCTACCGCGGCCATAGCGTCAACTCATGACGCAATGGCTGGCCCAGATCGGAGAACTACCAGTTGTTCTGCTGATGGGTGCGCTCGGGCTCGTCATGCTCTTCGACGCCGTACCCCTGCTGGGTGTCCTCGTCCCCGGCGACGTGGCGATCCTCGCCGCCGTCGGCGTCGGCCGCCCGAGCACCGGGCTGGCCACCTTCACCGCGGTGCTGATCGGCTGCCTGGCCGGCTGGTCGCTGAGCTTCCTGGTCGGCCGTCACTACTCCGACCGACTGCGCGACAGCCGCCTCGGCGGCTGGATCGGCGAGAGCCGCTGGACAGCGGCCGAAGGAATCCTGCGGCGCGGCGGCGGCCGGATGATGGTGGTCGCGCCGTTCCTGCCGGTCTTCAACGCGCTGCTGCCACTGGCCGCCGGCGGGCTGCGGATGTCGTACCGTCGATTTCTCGGCTGCGCGACGCTCGGCGCGGCCGCCTGGGCCGGTCTCTACCTCGCCCTGGGCACCGCGTCCCGGTCGGTGGCCGGCCTGCTGCCGGGCAACCCCAGCCCACTGCTGGTCACCATGGGGGTCGGGCTGGTGCTGGCTTCCGTCGCGTTGCTGGGGGCGCGGCGGCGGTTGTTCTCCGTCGTCGGCTGAGTTGTCTTCGTTCTGGGGGGGGGGGCGCTGGGGCTGGGTTGCGGTGGGTGGGGGCGGGGGCCCGCCGTGACCGGCTCCGGGCGGTCAGGCTTGATCCCTGCGCCGGGCACGGCGGGCCCCCGCCCCGTCGTTGTTCCGGTTCGCGCGGGGTGCCGCCGCCGTCGGTGGGGTTATTGATCTTGGTGGTTCCTGGTTGACGTCGGGTCTTCTGTCTGGTGGTGGGTTACCAGCCTCTGGCTTTCCACTGGGGGAGGGAGGGGCGTTCGGCGCCCAGGGTGCTGTCCTTGCCGTGGCCCGGGTAGAACCAGGTGTCGTCCGGGAGTTGGTCGAACAGCTTGTGCTCGACGTCGCCGATCAGCGCCGCGAAGCGCTCCGGGTCCTTGTCGGTGTTACCCACTCCACCCGGGAAGAGACTGTCGCCGGTGAAGAGGTGCGGTGTGCCGGCCGGGTCGCGGTAGAGCAGCGCGATCGAACCCGGGGTGTGCCCCTTGATGTGGATGACCTCCAGCGCGCAGTCGCCGACCGCCACGGTGTCGCCGTCGGCCAGGCGCTCCGCCTCGATCGGCAGCCCCGCCGCGTCGTCGGCGTGCACCAGCGCCCGGGCGCCGGTCTTGGCGACGACCTCCTCCAGCGCCACCCAGTGATCCATGTGCTGGTGGGTCGACACCACGGCGCTGAGCCCACCGGCACCGATCAGTTCGAGCAGCCGGGGCGCCTCGTTGGCGGCGTCGATCAGCACCTGGTCACCGGTGCCCGTGCAGCGCAGCAGGTAGGCGTTGTTGTCCATCGGACCCACCGACAGCTTGCTGATGGCCAGCCCGTCCAGCTCCCGAACCGCCGGTGGGCCGCCGTGCGTGACGTCTCCGCTGTATGTCATGACGTTTCTAGATCCATTCCGGTGGAGTAGGCAGGGGACCGTCAGGGGTGACGGAGAGCGTGGCGCCGTCGGCGCGGCCGATCAGCCAGGCGGCGAGGTCGGGGGCGGGACCGGCGACGACCGGGGCGTCCACGCGCTCCCCGATCATCACCTCGTGCTCGCTGCCGTCGAGGCGCAGCACCATCGACGGCGGTGTCGGCCCCATGGCGTGATGGCTGGCCGCCTCCCGCAGCAGACGGTGGGCGAACGTCTCCGACCAGTCCGCGGCCCGGTAGTCGGCAGCCAGATCAAGGTGGTGCACCTCGATCTCCCGCAGCCGGCCCCAGACGAGCAGCGCCGCCGGCCACGGGCCCTTACGCGCCTGCACCGTCGCCGCCCAGGCATCGGCCGGCATCGCCGCGACCGCCTCGGAGAACAGGTCCGCGGTGCGCCGCAGGTCGTCCAGGTGCGCGGCAGGTGGCCGGCTTGAACCGGCTTCGATGTCCGCGGTGCGGGCGTCCAGCGAGGCGTACATCGGCAGCGCCTCCCCGGTGCGGGCCGCGGTGAGCAGGTTGACGAAGCCGTCGGCGTTGCGCGCCACGTGTGCCAGCACGTGGCCGCGCGTCCAGCCCGGCAGCAGCGACGCCGCGGCCAGGTCCGCGGCGTCGAAAGAAGCGGCGGTACGTAGTAGTCGGCTGGTGGCCGCGTCCACCTCGCCCATCAGCAGCAGCGGATCCGTGGTCACCCGTCGACCCTAGCGGTCCGCCGTCGCGCCGTCGCCGGGGAAATCGCTTTCGGCGCGTCGGCGCGCGACCTACCGTCAGCGGCAGACGCGGCACCGGGACATCGGACGGAGGTGGTGATCATGCCGGACGTGGCACGCGTGTTCCGCCATCACCAGCTTCGACACCGATGAGGATGCCATGACGATCGATCTGACCGCCCTCGGCTGGGACGCCGAGCGGACGGCGTACGCCGCGCGACGCGGCGAGCACCAGCCGGGTCGGGTGGCCCGGGTGGACCGGGGAGTCTGCACGGTCCTCACAGCGGCCGGCCCGCTCCGGGCCAGTCTGGGTGGGGCGGTGCTGACCGCCGCCGCGCGGGACCCGTCCGCGCTGCCCTGCGCCGGGGACTGGGTGCTGCTGACCCACTGGCCGGACCGCCGCGTCACAGTGGAGGCGGTGCTGCCGCGGCGAGGAGCGTTGATCCGGCGTACCGCCGGCAAGGACGCCAGCGGCCAGGTGCTGGCCGCCAACCTCGACGCCGCCGCCGTGGTGGAGCCGGTGCACCCCGAGCCGGACGTGGGCCGGATCGAGCGCCTGCTCTCCCTGGCCCACGAGTCCGGCGCCCGGCCACTTGTCGTCCTGACCAAGGCGGACCTCGCGGCCGACCCGGCCGCGCTGGCCCACCAGCTGGCCGCCGTCGCACCCGGGGTGCCGGTGCTGCCGGTCAGCGCCGAACGGGGCCTCGGGCTGGAACCGCTGCGCGCCGAGGTGACGCCCGGCCGCACGCTCGGCCTGCTCGGCCCGTCCGGTGCGGGCAAGTCGAGCCTGGTCAACGCCCTCGTCGGGGCGGTGATGATGCCCACCCAGGCGATCCGGCGCGTCGACGGCAAGGGTCGGCACACCACCACCTGGCGGGCCCTCGTACCCATCCCCGGTGGCGGTGCGGTGATCGACACGCCCGGTGTCCGGGCGGTCGGCCTGCTGGACGGCGCAACCGGGCTCGACCGGGCGTTCGCCGACATCACCGGGCTGGCCGAGGGCTGCCGGTACGCCGACTGCGGCCACGACGGCGAGCCGGCCTGCGCGGTCCGGGAGGCGCTGCACACCGGCGAGCTCTCCACCCGTCGGTGGGAGAGCTGGCGGCGACTACAGGGTGAGGTAACCCACGAGAGCCGACGGCGGGAGGCCCGGGTGGCGGCGGAGCGGCGCGGCGGGTGGCGTTCGGCGCGGCGTCGGGCCGCGCGTCCGCCGACGCCCGGCGGCTACTGACCGGGCGTCCGCCGACGGGCGGGCGCCCGGGCAGGCGGGCGGCGCGGCCGACCGGGCTGAGCTGGGGGAATGTGCGGGCGAGGGAAACTGTCATACCTCGGGGCTAGAGTTGCCGAGGCGTGTTTTCCGCGCCCGCACGACCGCTCAAGACCACCCAGAGCGGGACAGATCCTTCGCTTCGTCTTCTCCCGGGAGTACACGCACCGTGGCCGACCGACTGATCATCCGTGGCGCGCGCGAGCACAACCTGCGTGACGTCAGTCTCGACCTGCCCCGGGACGCACTCATCGTGTTCACCGGGCTGTCCGGGTCGGGCAAGTCGAGCCTGGCCTTCGACACGATCTTCGCTGAGGGGCAGCGCCGCTACGTCGAGTCGCTCTCGTCGTACGCCCGGCAGTTCCTCGGCCAGATGGACAAGCCAGACGTCGACTTCATCGAGGGCCTGAGCCCGGCCGTCTCGATCGACCAGAAATCCACCTCGCGCAACCCGCGCTCGACCGTCGGCACCATCACCGAGGTCTACGACTACCTGCGTCTGCTCTACGCCCGCATCGGTGAGCCGCACTGCCCGGTCTGTGGTGAGCGCATCTCCCGGCAGAGCCCGCAGCAGATCGTCGACCGGGTTCTCGCGATGGCCGAGGGCACCAAGTTCATGGTGCTCGCCCCGGTCATCCGCGGCCGCAAGGGCGAATATGTCGATCTCTTCGCCGAGCTCCAGGCCAAGGGCTACGCCCGGGCCCGGGTCGACGGCGTGGTGCACCCGCTGACCGAGCCGCCGAAGCTCAAGAAGCAGGAGAAGCACACCATCGAGGTGGTGATCGACCGGCTCACCGTCAAGCCGAGCGCCAAGCAGCGCCTCACCGACTCGGTCGAGGCCGCCCTGGGCCTGTCCAGCGGCCTGGTCCTGCTCGACTTCGTCGACCTTCCCGAGGACGACCCGGACCGCGAGCGCCGCTACTCCGAGCACCTGGCCTGCCCCAACGACCACCCGCTCGCCATCGAGGATCTCGAGCCCCGGGTCTTCTCCTTCAACGCGCCCTACGGCGCCTGCCCGGAGTGCACCGGCCTGGGCACCAAGAAGGAGGTCGACCCGGAGCTGCTGGTTCCCGACCCTGAGCGCAGCCTGCGTGAGGGCGCCATCCAGCCCTGGTCCACCGGGCACAACCTCGAATACTTCCTGCGCCTGCTGGAGGCGCTCGGCGAGGCCCAGCACTTCGACATCGACACCCCGTGGCGGGCGTTGCCGGCGCGGGCGCAGAAGACGATCCTGCACGGCTCCGACGATCAGGTGCACGTGCGTTACCGCAACAAGTACGGCCGTGAGCGCTCCTACTACACCGGCTTCGAGGGCGTGGTGCAGTGGATCGAGCGCCGGCACTCCGACACCGAGTCCGAGTCGTCCCGCGACAAGTACGAGGGCTACATGCGCGACGTGCCGTGCGCGGCGTGCGGCGGCGCCCGGCTCAAGCCCGAGGTCCTCGCGGTCACGTTGGCCGGCAAGAGCATCGCCGAGGTCTGCAACCTGTCCGTTGGCGAGTGCGCCGACCTGCTCGCCGGCATCGAGCTGACCGACCGGCAGAAGATGATCGCCGAGCGGGTCCTCAAGGAGATCAACGCCCGGCTGCGGTTCCTGCTCGACGTCGGCCTGGACTACCTCTCCCTGGACCGCCCGGCCGGCACGCTGTCCGGCGGTGAGGCACAGCGCATCCGGCTGGCCACCCAGATCGGCTCCGGCCTGGTGGGCGTGCTCTACGTGCTCGACGAGCCGTCGATCGGGCTGCACCAGCGCGACAACCATCGGCTGATCGAGACCCTGATCCGGCTGCGCGGGCTGGGCAACACGCTGATCGTGGTGGAGCACGACGAGGACACCATCCGCACCGCCGACTGGATCGTCGACATCGGGCCCGGCGCCGGTGAGCACGGCGGCAAGATCGTGCACAGCGGCTCGGTGCCGGCGCTGCTGAAGAACAAGGAGTCGATCACCGGGGCATACCTGTCCGGTCGACGGTCGATCCCGACGCCGACGGGCCGCCGCCCACAGGACCCGGACCGGGAGCTGGTGGTGCACGGCGCGCGGGAGCACAACCTGCGCAACCTGACCGTCTCGTTCCCGCTGGGCCAGATGATCGCGGTCACCGGGGTCAGCGGCTCGGGCAAGTCGACGCTGGTCAACGACATCCTCTACGCGGTGCTCGCCAACCAGATCAACGGCGCCCGGCTGGTGCCCGGTCGGCACACCCGGGTCTCCGGTCTGGAGCACGTGGACAAGGTCGTCGGCGTGGACCAGTCGCCGATCGGCCGGACGCCGCGCTCCAACCCGGCCACCTACACCGGTGTCTGGGACCACGTCCGCAAGCTCTTCGCGGAGACCACCGAGGCGAAGGTGCGCGGCTACGGCCCGGGCCGGTTCTCCTTCAACGTCAAGGGCGGGCGCTGCGAGGCGTGCTCGGGTGACGGCACCATCAAGATCGAGATGAACTTCCTTCCCGACGTGTACGTCCCGTGCGAGGTCTGCAAGGGCGCCCGGTACAACCGGGAGACCCTGGAGGTGCACTACAAGGGCAAGACCGTCTCGGACGTGCTGGAGATGCCGATCGAGGTGGGCGCCGAGTTCTTCTCCGCCATCCCGCCCATCCACCGGCACCTCAAGACGCTCGTCGACGTCGGCCTGGGCTACGTCCGCCTCGGTCAGCCCGCGCCGACCCTCTCCGGTGGTGAGGCGCAGCGGGTCAAGCTCGCCTCCGAGCTGCAGAAGCGCTCCACCGGGCGGACGGTCTACGTGCTCGACGAGCCGACCACCGGTCTGCACTTCGAGGACATCCGCAAGCTGCTGATGGTGCTGGAAGGGCTTGTCGACAAGGGCAACACGGTGATCACCATCGAGCACAACCTCGACGTGATCAAGACCGCGGACTGGCTGATCGACATGGGTCCCGAGGGTGGCCACCGGGGCGGCACCGTGCTCGCCACCGGCACCCCCGAGGAGGTCGCCGAGGTGGCCGAGAGCCACACCGGCGAGTTCCTGCGCCAGGTGCTCAAGCTCGACGGCAAGGCCAAGGGTGCGGCTGCCGCCACCACCCGGGCCGCCAAGGCCAACGGCGTGACCAAGGCGCGGGCCAACCGTAAGGTGCCGGCCGCCGCGCGCTGACCAGTCTGTGCGTGTTCGTGGGGCGGGGCGGGTCGGTTGACGACCCGCCCCGCCGCATTTGCCGGGTCGAACGAGTGCCGCGATGAACCATCCGGCACAGTTGCCCGTGTGGAGAAGTGTGGCCGGCTTTCGACCGGCGCAGCGGGCTAGAGAGAGGCGAGGCATGAGTGACGATCAGGCGCTGACCGGTCCGGGTACGCAGACACGTCGTACCCTGCTCACCGGCGTCGGGGCGGTCGGCGCGGCCGTCGTCCTGGCTGCCTGCGGCAGCGACGACGGCGGTAGCGGCAGTGACGCACCCACCAGTGGTGGTCCCGCCGTGCCCAGCACCGGTGACGCCGGCGGCGGCGACCGGCAGAATGCCCAGTCGTTGGCCACCACCGCCGACATCCCGGTCGGTGGCGGCAAGGTCCTCGCCGCCGAAGGTGTGGTCATCACCCAGCCCGCGGCGGGCCAGTTCAAGGGCTTCAGCCCGATCTGTACGCACCAGAACTGCCCGGTGACGAACGTCGACGGCGGCACCATCAACTGCACCTGCCACGGGAGCAAGTTCTCGATCGAGGACGGCTCGGTGAAGGCCGGCCCGGCCACCAAGCCGCTGCCGCCCAAGGAGATCAAGGTCACCGGCGACCAGATCTCGCTGGCCTGATCCGACGCCGGGCTGCCCCGGCCGCGCACGTCGACCGGTCGGTCGGCCCGGCGTCGCAGGATCGACTCGCGTTTCGGGACGTCGGGGTGTCAGCGGTGTGCCGACACCCCGACTCCCGGGCCGCCGAGTGGATCACGCCTGCGGTGGGCTGTCGGTGCTGCGGACTAGGCTTGTTGGTGTGGCTGACCCCTCGACCTATCGCCCCGCACCCGGCACCATCCCGGAGCTACCGGGGGTCTACCGCTTTCGCGACGGCACCGGCCGGGTGATCTACGTCGGCAAGGCGCGAAATCTGCGCAGCCGACTCAACTCCTACTTCGGCGACGTCTGGAACCTGCACGAGCGCACCCGGCAGATGGTCACCACCGCCGAGTCGGTGGACTGGATCACCGTCGGCACCGAGGTCGAGGCGCTCCAGCAGGAGTTCACCTGGATCAAGCAGTACGACCCGCGGTTCAACGTCCGCTACCGCGACGACAAGTCGTACCCCTATCTCGCCGTCACCCTCGACGAGGAGTACCCACGGCTCCAGGTGATGCGCGGCGCCAAGCGCAAGGGCGTGCGTTACTTCGGTCCCTACTCGCATGCCTGGGCCATCCGGGAGACCCTCGACCTGCTGCTGCGGGTGTTCCCCGCGCGCACGTGCTCCGCCGGGGTGTTCAAGCGGGCCGGTCAGGTCGGTCGCCCCTGCCTGCTGGGCTACATCGGCAAGTGCTCGGCGCCGTGCGTGGGCACCGTCTCCGCCGACGAACACCGGGCGATCGTCGACGGGTTCTGCGACTTCATGGCCGGGCGCACCGACACCATGGTCCGCAAGATCGAACGCGAGATGACCGAGGCGAGCGAGCAGCTGGAGTTCGAGCGGGCCGCCCGGCTGCGCGACGACGTGGCCGCGCTGCGCCGGGCCATGGAGAAGCAGACCGTGGTGCTCGGCGACGGCACCGACGCGGACGTCGTCGCGTTCGCCGACGACCCACTCGAGGCGGCCGTGCAGGTCTTCCACGTCCGCGACGGCCGGGTCCGCGGCCAGCGCGGCTGGGTGGTGGAGAAGACCGAGGACCTGACCACCGGGGACCTGGTGCACCACTTCTGCACCCAGGTGTACGGCGGCGAGCACGGCGAGGCCGACGTACCTCGCGAGCTGCTGGTCCCCGAGCTGCCCGCGGACGCCGAGGCGCTGGCCGAGTGGCTCTCCAACCACCGTGGCAGTCGGGTGTCGCTGCGGGTGCCGCAGCGTGGCGACAAACGCTCACTGATGGAGACGGTGGAGCGCAACGCCAAGGACGCGCTGGCAAGGCACAAGCTCAAGCGCTCCGGTGACCTGACCACCCGGGGCAAGGCACTGGACGAGATCAGCGAGGCGCTGGGCATGAGCACCTCGCCGCTGCGCATCGAGTGTTTCGACATCTCCCAGATCCAGGGCACCGACGTGGTCGCCAGCATGGTGGTCTTCGAGGACGGGTTGCCCCGCAAGAGCGAGTACCGGCGGTTCATCGTCCGGGGCGCCACCGACGACCTCTCCGCGATGTCGGAGGTGCTCCGTCGGCGCTTCGCCCGCTACCTGGACGCCAGGGCCGAGACGGGCGAGGTGGGCGTGGAGTCCGCCGACGACGCTGCCGCCCCCGAGGACGCGGTCGAGCCGCAGGTCGGTGTCCTGATCGATCCGACCACCGGCCGACCACGAAAATTCGCGTACCCGCCGCAGCTGGTGGTCGTCGACGGCGGCGCCCCACAGGTCGCGGCCGCCGCGCAGGCCCTCGCCGACCTGGGCATCGACGACGTGGCGCTGTGCGGGCTGGCCAAGCGGCTGGAGGAGGTGTGGCTCCCGGACGACGAGTTCCCGGTCATCCTCCCGCGCACCTCCGAAGGGCTCTACCTGCTGCAACGGGTGCGGGACGAGGCCCACCGGTTCGCCATCACCTTCCACCGGCAGCGCCGCTCCAAGCGGATGACCGAGTCGGCGCTGGACCACGTACCCGGCCTCGGCGAGGTGCGTCGCAAGGCGCTGCTGCGGCACTTCGGCTCGCTCAAGCGACTCTCAGCCGCAACCGTCGAAGAGATCACCGAGGTGCCGGGGGTGGGGCGGCGCACCGCCGAGGCGATCCTGGCCGCCCTCGACAAGGACACGAAGGCCGGCGACGGCGCGGGGGCGAAGCCCAGCACCTGAGCACCGCCCTCGCTCGCCTGGTCGGAGGCCGACCAGCTCACGCTGACGGTCCTCGCTAGCCCATTGATGGGCGGTCGCGCCCCCATGATCGTGCCCGATCCTGGTTGTCAACACCGTTGCGTAAGGCGATCGGTTGCTTCGGGCAAGGGGCGATTGTGCATTCCGAAACCCCAGGTTCGGACTCCAGGAACGCCCACCTGCGCCGATCCTGCACCTTCGGTCGCCGAAGAGTACGGGATGCCCCTTAAGTCGGGACAGTAAGCGCAAGATCGGGCATCAGGACAGCCCGGCTTCGTCGATCATGGGGTTGTGGTGCCTGACTTGGTGCTGTGTGGGCCGCTTTGTCGCCCACCACAACTCCATGATCGACGAGGCGGGGCGGGGTTGACGAACAGCCACTCCGCCTAACGCAACAGTGTTGTCCTGGATGTAGTGGCCTCGTGGCGTCGGGAGGGGCCTGTTTCCTGGACCGAGCACGATCATGCGAGGCGCGCGAGGTTCCGCACGAGGTTTCCCCCGTCCGGCCGCCGAACCGGGACGGCGGGTCGAGGGCACGGTGCACGGCGCCCAACCGCAGGACGCTCTCGCCCCCGGCCGGGTCGGTCGGCAGGACGCTCTTGCCCCGAATCGGTCCGGTCCGCGACGATGCCGTCCCCCCTGAGTCGGCCCGATCCACGCCCACGCTCTGGCTCCGAGTCGGCGCAGTCAGGGGCCCGCGAACGGCGCAGACCGGCATGATCCACTCGGCTTTCAGGAAGTCGGGGCAGTCCCCGGCACCCGGACACCGCGACTTCCAGGAACCCGAGTCGATCACGCCACCTCGTCCGCCGTGTCCGTTTCTCCGGCCCCGGGCGGCGTCGGGGGTTGTCCGGTTTGGCCCCGGGCGTCGGGTGGTCGGGGCCACCCCGGCGGCGGAATCGGCGACCGGGCCGGGTCGTTATACCTGGCAGACCACCGCAACAGCCAGGGTCATGGTGCGCCGGCCCCGCCGGGAACGCCGCCAGATCCTCCGGCCGGAGACACCCGCCGGGAACACCCGCCACGCCGCCCCGGTTACATCCCCCCGCACGGCCGAGCACCACGATGGCCGGGCACGGCAGCCGCCGGGAACACCCGCCAGGTCGCCTCGGTTACATCGCCCGCACGGCCGAGCACCACAACGGCCAACCCCCCCGCACGGCCGAGCACCCCAAACGGCCGACCCGCCGCGGGTAGGCGGAATGACCTGCCACCGCGAACGGTTACACCCTGTCCCGACGCCGACCCCCTTCGCGGGTCACCGGGCAGAACCCCTCGAACTTTCCCCGCACGGTCGCACTGACCCCCCGTTGAGAG
>NZ_JBEXGE010000050.1:0-41342 GCF_040607155.1 Micromonospora sp. NPDC005324
ACCGGTAAAGCCGAACGCGCCCGCGCCCTCGCGGCCAGCGCCACCGGTGACGAGCGCACCGTCCTCACGAACACGGCCGCACGCTACGAGGCGGTTGCCATGCGCCGGCGTGAGTTCCTCCGCGCCTCGCTGCGTGAGGCCCTGGGCGGAACCGTCATCGCCGAGCCGGACACCGAGCAGCCCGCCGCACTGTGGCGGCGGCGCTACGTCGAGGTCCGCGCCCGTACCGGCGACGGCTCCCGCGTCCGCGTGCGCTGCACCCCGACGCAAGCCGTCGCCCTCGGCACCGCCCTCATCGGCCTCGCGGCCCTGACCGACCAACTCGGCGGCGGCGTCCTCGGCGACACCATCGCCACCTTCCCACCCACCTCCCACTCCACCCCGGAGCCCGAGGCGGGCGACGAGAACGGGAAGCCGGCATGACGACCTCGATCGACCCCTCCGAGAACACCGACGGCATCGGCGACGGGCAACGCACGGTCAGCGCTGAGCAGATCGCCGGGGCGCTCGCTCTGCTCGGCGCGGTCGACCCGGTCTGCGTCGAGGTGCTGACCCGGCTCAACCTGCGGGTCTACCCGGGCGAGCCCGGCGACCGGACCGCCTAAGTCGTCCTCGACGTGCACGGCGTCTCCATCGGCGTCAAACGCCGCGCCGACGGCCTGTACCTGCACGCCGACACCACCGAGACCGACGACCGTCTCATCGCCTTCGAGGTCAACGGCTACGGCGAGACCGACCACACCACCAATCCCTTCCACCCCGGCCTCTGAACGGAGCACCGATGTACCGCTCCATGGAATACGGCGACACCGCCCGCGTCATCACCCCCTCCGATGCCACCGAGCACCGCCTCGGCACCGTCACCGACGTCTCCTACTCCACCCCGCACACCACCTACGCGCGCCGCTACACGCTGCGCTTTCCCGGTGGCATCGAGCGCACCTTCCCGGCCGATGACGTCGAGAGGTGCACCCGCGCCGACGATCACGCCGCCCTGGAGGTCGCCTTCACCGCCGCGTGCGTGGCCCTGCGCGACGCCTGCCGCATCGCCCACGATTACGACCCCGACCTGAGCGTCGGAACCGCGAGCCTGATCCGGCGATTGGCCGACCTCAGCCGGCTACGCCTCGGGCTAACCCTCAACCCGTCCGGCACCACTGGCGTGGCCAACACCGGCTCGCCGAACACCCGCAACCAGCACGGGAGTAACCAGTGATGCCGCACCGTCCGCAGACCAACCGGTCCGGGGAGCCAATTGAGCGAGCTGCGCTCGGCTCCACCTCGGCGCCGCTGCTGGAGTCGCCGTACTGCCGAAGCTGCCGACGCGGCGTCAGCATCCACATCAACGGCCTCGGCATGGTGACGTACCAGCACGCCAACAAGCGAAGCGACAACGGTGACCACGACCCCGAGCCAGTAGCCGTCACCGAGATCCCGGACCCGATCATCGAGTGCGACTTCTGCTCCGCGCCCGACGCGGCCTGGATCTACCGGTGCGCCAACCAATTTAGCGAGCACCGACAAGTCACCGCGCGAGTCGTCAGCGTCAGCGACTACCGGTCTCGGCACGCAGCGGCCCGGGTGCGCCGCACCGACACCGAGCACGCAGTCACCCAGGCGTGGGGGGAACGGTGGCCAACTTGCCGCGACTGCGCCGACCTCATCGAGGCCCGCGACCTTTACGGGCTGATCCGCCGCGTGGTCGACGCGCTACCCGCCAAGCTCACCCGAGGCAAACACCTCGCACGCGTTCGCGGGGAGCTGCACGCCACCTACTCCGAGGTATTCGACACCCTCACGCCCGGACGAGGCCGCATCATTCCCGGCCACCCCCTCGGCCTCTGGCCAGACGCGGAGACGACCTCATGACCGACACCTCACAGCACCAGCGGCCGGCGTTCACCCACGCGAAGGCCCGACGCCGCCTCGGCGCGGTGTGCGCAGCCGACGACGGACCGCTGACCCGCATCACCGACGACCCGCACCTCGTCACCTGCCCGGACTGCGAAGGACTGGTCGAGTTCGACGCGCTACCCGACGACGCCACCGCAGGCGATCCCCGTGTGATCGAGGTGCTGCGCGAAGTAACACGCGGCAACTGCCGCAAGATCGACGGGGTGTTGGTGGACATGACCACCGCCGCCGCGATCCTGACCGTCTACGACGCGCTGAAACCCGCCACGCGGGTGAAACTGGCCGCGCTGCGCATCGACCGGATGGCACAGGTGGCGTGGCGGCTACTGCGCCCGCACGTGTAGGCAGGGCGGGTCGGTGGCCGGCGGGCACACCCGAGGGTGTGTGCAGTTCCCGACCGGCCACCTCGCCCACCCGGGCCACCTGCGACCACACGACCGCCTTTACCTGGGCCGAGCGTGTCGCCGATCCTACGGCGAAGAGCGAACTCGCCTCGACCGCGCGGCGCCGCAGCGAGTTACTCCGGGGAGGATGGACGGCGTGGCACGACGCATGATCAGCGGACGAAGCGCCCTCGACCGGGCCGGCGTCGCCGCGCACATCGGGGCGGCGTACTCCACGGTCAACCACTGGCACCGCCACCGCGCCCGGTTCGGCTTCCCCGAAGGCTTCCAGCACGACGGGCGGGAGTGGTTCTGGCTCGACGACATCGAGGCATTCCGCGCGGCGCACCAGGTCGCGAAGCGCGCCGAGCTGACGAGGGTTGACCGCCGCGGCGACTCCGAAGACCTCATCGGCTCGGGCACGGCGGCGAGGGTCCTCGGCTACGGCTCGTACCGCAACCTGCCCCACACCCTGCTCGACCACCCCGACCGCGTCGAGGTGTTACCAGACGGGCGACTGCGCCGCCTGTGGTTCCGGCGCACCGTGTGGGCCGTGGCCGACGCGCGTACGGGCCGGCAGTCCACCGGCCGCACCCCCGGCACCACCGGTGCCCGCAAACCGCACCCGTACGCCGACGACCCCCGGCTTCCCGCCGCTATCGCGCTCCTGGCCGAGGCGGACCGCGCCGGGCGTGACCGGCGCGGCCTCGGTGTCGCGCTGGCACAGCAGCTCGGCATCACTGAGCGCACGGCGCAGCGGCTGCTTGCAGCCGCATACGCGGCAAGCGGTACCTCTTCGAGGCAAACGACCTGAGTACGACAGGTGCCGCCGAGGCCGGGCTGACCCGACTCGGCGGCACCTGTCGTACGAGCTGCTCAGTCTTCGCCGTCGTCCTCGGCAGCAGTCCGAGGCGTCGGCACCGCGATCAGGTAGCGCAGCGCGCCGTTGATGTCGGTGTCTCGGCTGACGGCGGTGCGCTCCAGCACGTCGAACACATCGACATCAACCTCTAGGGTGCGAGGCGCGAGTGGCCGGTCGGTCATGGTCAGTTCCTCCTGACAGGGCGTGGCAGGGTGCCCCGGTTAGGCATCCGGATCCATCCACGTCGACCTCGGTCGAGGGATCAAGCCTGCCGGTGGTCGCGACCTGGGGCCGGGACCGGCGGCTCTGCGTGAAGTCATCGCCAATGGTGGATGCGGTGGTGCACGTCATCGCCGGGTGTCGTTGCGGGTCGCGGCGTCAGCCGCGTGGGCGGCGCGCAGGAGAGCGGCGGCGAGGCTGCGCGCGTGATCTGGGCTGAGGCTGAGCTGGAGATCACCCCTCAGTGGGAACGCTGATCTCGACGTAGGGGCGTTCCAGGTCGGCCGGATCAGTGCCGATCCAGTCCCGGGGCCATGTCCGAGCGACCCGTACCTGTGCCTCGACCAGGAGGCACGCCTCGTCGTACAGGCGAATGATGTCGGCTCGACCCCGGTACATGCGGGCGCGCAGCGAGCCACGCAGTCGCGGCACGCGATGCACCAGGGCGGGCAGCGCTGCGAGGGCGCGGCGCTGGCCTGTCGGCGGGACTCGTTCACGTGCGGCCTCCTCGCGGGTGTGGTCGTGCGTGGTGAGCCGATGTCGGCGCGCTAGACCGCCCTAGTGGGTCGGGAGCCGTTGAGCGGACGCTCTTCCCGGCGCAGCGCGGCGAGCAGGGCGGACACACCGCTGTTGCGGATGGAGTGGCCGTTGCGGCGCAATCGCCGGGCGAGGGCGTCGCGGCTGACGGTCTGGCCTTCGCGGGTCAGCTCGGCGCGGGCTTCGCGGGCAGCGGGCAGCAGCGGCACCAAATCTGGTGCGAGGTCTCGGTCAGCGTCGTCGGGGTCATCCTCATCGTGCGGATCGCTGTCGGGGTCATGGTCGCCCTCGCTGACGTCGGACCGGAAGTCGTCCGCCGGATGCGCGGCTGCGTCGGGAACCTCGTCAGGGTGCGACGTGCCGGAGTCGATCTCGAAGGGCGGGCGCGCGCTCAGAGGACTGGGAACGGCCGGCACGGTATCGCTGGTGCTCGGCATGGGCTCCGCCGGTGCCGGTGCCGGTGCCGGTGCTGGGTGGGCGGTCGGCTGTGGCATGGGCGATGCCTCGGCCGGTGCTGGGTGTGGTGGGCGTTCGAGTTCGCGGCGGCGGGCGGCCAGTTCCACGAGCGAGACCGATGCGACGATGATCAGCCCGTCCACCGACACCGGCAGCAGGTACGGCACCGTGCCGGTCTCCCCATATCGAGCCACGACTCCGACCATATGGTGATAGCTGATCCAAGCGGCGATAGCGGCGATGGCCGAGGCAGCGAAGACCCGGATAACGCCGAGTGCGCGCCGGTGTACGGGTACGCGGGTGACCAGCTCGACGGTGATCAGCAGGGCCAGGGGCGGCCATGCTGCGATGGCCTGGGAGATCGGATTCGTTTGCGCGTGCAGGATGTTGGCGGTGACCGAGGCGGCCACGCCCAGGGTTAGCGTCGCCCGTACGGCCCATTGCATCCGCTGGAGCCGCGTCTCGGTCATCGTGACCCTCCGATGGCCGATGCGGTGGGGGTGAGTTGCCGTTCGGCGACGCGGCGGGTTGCCTGCGACGGTTCCGCGCCGGCGAGGTCGGCGAGGTGTTTCTCCAGCCTGCGGAGGGTTCGCCGGACGGCGTCGGGTCGTTGCTGCCGGCCGTGGATCCGCATAATCCGCTGGTAAAGCTCCTCGTTGATCGGGTCGAGGTTGGCGGCGCGTTCTAGAGCGGCAACCGCCTCGTTGGGGTGGTTGGTTTCGAGAATCTCGGCGATGCGCGCGTAGGCGGTGAGGATCTGGTGGCGGTAGCTGGTGGCGTAGTCGGTGACCCAGTGGTGGTCGTGGCCATCGGCAAAGTCACCTGCATACAGGTCGGTCGCGTGACGCAGCGCGGCCAGCCTCTCGGTGTCGTCGTCGGTGATGGTCGTGGCCTGGCGGATTGCGGTGAGCATCTGCCAGAGATCCACCGCGACCGTCTGAGGGTCCAGCAGGTATCGGCTGGTGGCAGAGTCGAAGATGATGAACATCGGTTCGTCGTGGCCGGTCGCGGTGCGTAAGACCCGCCGGGCGGAGGTGATGTCGGTGCGGACGCGTTTGATGGCGGTGGTCGGGTCGATGTCGGGGTGTAAGTCGGCGGTGAGCTGGTCGAGGGTGCGGCCGGTGGGGTGTGCGGCGAGCGCGGCGAGCACCGTGTAGGAGCCTGTGCGCATTCCGGTGGTCACCGGGCCGGTGTCGGTGGTGACGCTGACGGGGCCGAGCACTCTGAGGCGAACGAGGGTCGCTGTGTCGTCGGTCTGGGTAGGTACGGGCTCGGTTGCCTTGGTGGTTGCCACGGCCGGCGGGGTCTCGGTTGGTGGGTCGTCGATGTCGGTGCCGGGTTCGGGGCGTGCTTGGACGGTGGTGAGCATGGCGAGTACGGCGGCGAGGTGGTCCGCGCTGAGGGTGGACAGCCGCGCCAGCTGGCACGCCGTGTCGCTGGTGACGAAGCCTTCGATAGTGACTTCGACGGTGGGGATGCCGTCTTGGTGGCCCAGGACGACTGGGTGCAGGTCCAGGGCTGCGCGGTGGGTAGCGACGGCCTGGAGGCGGGCGGCGTGCCGGCGGGTGGACTCGATGAGCAGCACGTACGGCGGTTGCGCCTCGGCGTGGTCGGTGCGGGCGTTGAGAGCTGCGATGGTGGTGGTGGTGAAGGTGTCCAGTAGCCGCCGCCGGCCGATCATCTCTTCCTCGGCGTGAGTGATGGCTGCGGCGGCGTCGGCGAGGACGATGAGTTGGTCGCCGTCGTAGGCGGTGCCGTCGGGGTCCAGCCCTATCAGCGGGGCACCCGGGGGGAGAAGTCGGGCGAGTAGGTCTGCTGTGGTGACGACTACCGGGCGGGCGGTGGCGCTGTCGGTGACGTCGGTGGTCAGGACAGCGGCGAGAACGGCGCGGGCTGCCGGGATGGCCTCGTCTCCCTCCACGGCAAGGCCAGGACCGGGCAGGTGGAACAGGCTCACCTCGTTGCCTTTCAGGTCGACGCCGACCGGAGCCGGTACGGCTGGGCTGGCACGGCGGTGGTCACCGACGGCGGTGCTGAGGTCGCGGCTGCCGATGGTCTCGACGTCAGTGAGCCACGGCGGTGCCGGGGTGGGTCGCGGCCCAACGCTGACCGGCGCCGGGAAGATCAGCCGGGCGTGGCGGCGTCGGTGGAGACGGAGCAGGACGGCCACGGCGGCGATGGCGGCGGCCAAGCCGAGGCTGATCCAGCCCTGTGTCGGCAGTGCGATCCCAGCCTCTGCGCCTGGCTGATCGGTGGGCGATTCGGAGGCGGACACCGCGCCGTCGGCAGGGACGCTCGGCGTGGTCGGTGCGGGGGTGCGCGGCCTCGGCGTACTCGCTGTCGGGGTGTCGGGGGCCGGTATGGCGCTGGCTGGTGCCGGCGGTGCGGTGGGCGCGGTGTCGGTGGCCCCGGGTGTCGCGACGTCAGGGCTGCCAGTGGTGGGAGCGGTGGGATCAGGTAAGGCAGGTGCTGGCGTGATTTCACGGGCGGGGAGCGCGAGTGTCCATCCGACGTGGATCTCGTCGGGGTCGGTGAGGGCATAGCCGTTGGCCTGCTTGTGCCCCCGGTTGAGTGTGTAGATCTCCCGCCAGCGTTTCGGGTCACCGAGATGCTTCGCGGCGAGATCCCACAAGGTGTCTGCGGCGATGACTCGGCACGTCCCACCCGGGGCGGAACGAACCACGTTGGCGCCGGCTTCCTGGCGAAGGTCCGGCGGCGGGGCGGACCGGACGGAGAAGGCCAGGGCCGGCGGCGTTTCCAGGGTTTCCCCGCGTGGCACTCGTGATGCGGGTGCCGGCGGGGCATCCAGGGTGTCGAGGGTTAGTCGCCTCTCGCCTACCGGCGCTGGGGCGTCTGGTGGCGGCTCGGCGTCCATCGCGGTGGTGTTGTCGGCGGCAGCGGGCAAAGCGGCAACCGTGGTCACGACAGTGGTGCCGAGCAACACCGCCGCGAGCGTTTGCAGTGGCCGGGGTAAGTGCAGCACGACGTGCCAGCGCAGGCGATCGGTGAGGTATTGGTGGGTGTGTTCCGCGATAGCAACGGCAAGGAGCAGCCACAGCAGCCAGGCTCCGATTTGCCCCAGCAAGGCGAGGAAATCGGCGCTCAGTGGCTGGCTCAGCCACACGCGCAACTGGTCTGCCGACACCACCCCGGGGCTGATCCAGCCGGTCCGGTAGAGCAGCACCGGCGGTGCCAGCGCGAGCAAGCAGGTACCGGCGCGTACGAGCACCGCTGAGGATCGTCTCGCCATAGCGTGTCTCCCTCCCGAGGTGCGCAAGGGGCGGTGAGACAGACCGTAGGAGCTGGATGGGCTGCTGATACCGATGCCGGTGCTAACAACACCTCACACGGCCTTACACGGCCTTACACCCGCAGGTCACGGCCTTGCCGTACCTCCGTGCCTCGCGACGTGGGGAAGTGAGGCGACGATGCGGATTCGTTGCTGTTTCCTCCTCTCTTCACAAACACGCTCTTCGATGGACATGATCGCTGTAGACGATTGCCGTCTACCCGATGTCGAGGAGGCCGCTATGCGGATACGACTCTCTGCCCGCTTCCCCCGCGCTGTGCATGCCGTCGCGGTTGCCACCACCGCCGTAGTCATCGCGAGCGCTGGCCTCTTGGGCGTCAGCGCGCAGCCGGCGTCCGCCACGCCCCCGGGCATCCCATCGAAGGCGACGGCGCAAGCGCAGCTCAACGCGTTGACCGTGGCCACAGAAGGCTCGACCAGCGGCTACTCCCGGGACCTGTTCCCGCACTGGATCACCATTAGCGGCAGCTGCAACACCCGGGAGCAGGTCCTCAAGCGCGATGGCACCTCGGTCGTCGTCGACAGCTCCTGCGCTGCCACCTCAGGTCGTTGGTACAGCCCGTACGACGGAGCGACCTGGTCGGCTGCCTCCGACGTTGACATCGACCACGTCGTGCCCCTGGCGGAGGCGTGGCGCTCCGGCGCCAACTCCTGGACGACCAGCCGCCGGCAGAGCTTCGCCAACGATCTGAGCCGCCCGCAGCTGATCGCGGTCACGGACAACGTCAACCAGTCCAAGGGCGACCAGGACCCGTCCACGTGGCAGCCGTCCCTGTCGTCGTACCGATGCACGTACAGCAAGATGTGGATCACCGTGAAGTACAACTGGGGCCTGAGACTGCAGTCGTCGGAGAAGTCCGCGCTACAGACCATGCTCAACACCTGCAGCTCCTGACCACAACTCCGGCCGGCGGCGCTATCCACAGGATGCCGCCGCTGGCCGGGTAAGTCGTCAGGCTCGTCTCCGACTTTCCGGCCGTGCTGCTCTCGAAGTTTTCTGACCTGTTGATCCGCGTAGCGAGCATGTCCGCGATGTGCTCGGTTCGGGGTTGGCTCGCTTACCCCGGAAGCGACCAGAGTGTCTTATAGGCGCGAATCTTGTGGGATCGGGGCTAGGTTGCTTGGTGATCACTGACCGCCGCCGCACGGCACCAATGTCGAGTCCAGGAGCTCAAAGTGATCCCGCACGGTCCAGGCATGGCATGGGACGCTTGCGCGATGGAGCAGTCCGAGGGTGGCGACGCCGACCGGCTCGGCAACGTGGACGCAGCAGTCCGCCCCCAGATCTTGCTGGCCGAGTACGCGGCGCTCCGGACCGAAATCGAGCGGCGCGCGACCACGCAATGGAGCGTTTTCGCCCTCCAGTTGGCGTCTGCAGGCGCGATTGCCAGCGTCGCGATCTCAGCAACGTCGAACCTTGCGCTGTTGTTGCTCGTACCGCTGTCGTCCTACCTCCTGGGCAGCCGGTACATCCTGCACGACTTCCATATCAAGCTGATCCGTCGCTATCTGCGGGAATCGCTGGCGGACCGGCTGGCAGGCCACATCCAGTGGGAGTCCTGGCGAACCGCGGCGCTCGCCGCTCCCACCACGCGCGGCTGGTTCAGCGTCACCGGCTGGAACGTCGTGCACTCCACCCGGCTGGCGTTCGAGGGTGTCGGATTCCTCGCACTCGCCGCCGCCGGGCTGTCAGCGAGCTATCACTGGTGGCAGACGCCGCCGCCGTGGCCGCTGACCGCCGGTTTCGCCGCGAGCTGGCTGCTCGGCGCGGCCATCACGGTCCTACTGCATCGCGCCTTCCAACGCGCGTCGGACCTGTGACTACTCGAACAGAGCCAGTGGTAGCCGGACAGCTTCGTCGAGCAGGGCAAGCCGAATTGATCAACAACACCAACGGCGCGCGCGACAACCTTGAACAACGGCCACCCCGAACCGCCGAAGCCGCGAAGTAGGTCCGAACAACCCACCGCCCTGCCCCCGACCACTTGTGCGGACGTCGAGATCACGCGAGCCAGGTTACCGTCGGCGGGCACCGGTCGCGGTGCTGGTGTTGTTCGAGCGACGATCGGGGGCATCGCCGTCGAGCCCAGCGTGCAACAGGAGACGCAGGTAGCGGTCGTGCAGTTCCGTGGCCGCCTCGTGGTCACCGCGGGCGGTGAGGGCGCTGCGGGCGCGGGCGTGTAGGTCTGCGTTGTACGGGTCGATGCGGAGGCCCGCCTGCAAAACGGCAAGGCCGCGCTGCGGGTCAGGTTCGGCGTCGGCGAGGGCGGCGCAGGCGTCGATGACATGCCGGCGGGTCGTTTCGCGGATGGGGTCGAGCCATGGCCAGGTGCGTCCGGCGGCGAGGTCAGCGGGACAGGCGTCAACGACGGCCTGCCAGGCAGCGGTGGTGTTGGTGACGGCGCTGGCCGCGTGGTGAATGGCGGCTTGCAGCTGCCACAGGTCGACGTCCACGTGTGCCGGGTTGAGGCGATAGCGGTCGTCGGTGTGTTCGATGACGTGCATCCCGCTGGCATCCCGGATGACAGTGCGGAGTTCGCTGAGGGTGGTGTAGAGCCGTCCGGTGAGGGACCGGCGGGGGACACCCGGCCAAATGGCATCGGCTAGCTGTGAGGTGTTAGCGCCGGTGGGGTGGTTGGTGGCTAGGAAGACGAGGATCTGGAGGGCGGCGCTGCGGCGGATGGTGAGGGGTTCGCCATCGACGAGGAGGGTGGGCTCGCCCAAGACGCGTAGGCGAAGCTGCCGAGTGGAAGCATCGGGCCGGCTGCGGGGCTCGGCTCGGGTCGCTTGCCGCGGCAGCCGGGTCTTCGGTGGCACCACGTGCGGAAGGGGAGGAGGGCCCGGGGTCGCTGGGGCTGGCGGCGCCGGGTCGGGGTGGACGATGACGGCGAGCAGGTCAGTTGCTGCCACCTGGTCCAGGACACACAGTCGAGGTCCATGTTCTTCGGGGCGCAAGGGGTCGTGCACATGGCCTGTCGGGGCGGCCTGCCAGGTTGGGCCCGCTGGCCATCCGCCCAGCACAACGACTCGGCCACCGGCCGTGGCCGCCATATCAGCGAGGTGTCTCACGTCGTAGCCGTCGCACTCCTCCTCCAACAGGAGGACGATCCTCGGTGAGGGGGCGGACTCGACGAGCCGCGTTGCGTCGTGGATGGTCTCCACGGCATTGAGCTGTGGTAAACGCCGGTCGAACGCCTCCGCGTCGCCGCCCAGGAGGCTGGTCAGCGTTGCCCAGGTGGTGACCAGCGTTGGGTTGCGGAGGTGGTGCCCGGCCAGCAGGGCGGTGATCAGCAGTCCTCGGCCGATCGATAGCGTGCCGGGTCCGCTGATGCCCAAACCACTGACCGGGAAGACACCGACCAGGGCGGCGAAGCTGCCCGACGGCTCCGACGCAACCGACGAGGCAGGAGCGTCGGCGAGGGCTGCCTGTACGGCCGCGACGGTCGGAGGCAGTCCTACGGCGTCGAGTTCCTCGCGGCGGTGTAGGTCGGGTGGGCGGGGCTGGTAGTCGCGGCGGCGGCGCAGCCAGACGAGGGCTGCGGCAGCAGCGACCTGCCCGGCGACCTCATCAGGAAGCCACCCGCCGGCCAGGTGAGTCCCGCCATCGCTCGCCGCCGTGTCCTTATGAATGGGGCTGACCCCGTCGGAATCCTCGGGCATCCCTGCTGCGAGCGGAGGCGATGGTTGCGGCGGGGCGATGGTGACCGTGTTGGTGGCGACGCCGAAGACTGCGGCTCCCACCATTCCGCTGGCCGTCGCCTGCAGCGGCGTCGGCAGCGGGAGCCGGCGCAGCCATCCCACCGTGGTACGCAGACGGGTTAAGGCCCGTACGGCGACGGTGTAGGCGAGCAGCAGCCACAGCAGCCATGCACCGATCGTTAACGCGGCGGTGAGTGTCTGCTCGGTCAAGGGCTGCTGCACCCACGCCCGTACCTGCTCGGTGCTCGGCCACCCGCGTATGGGTGGGCCGATCAGGAGTAGCAGCACCATCGGTGGGCCGGCCAGGAGTGCGAGGACGACCAGCAGCGACATCAGCTGGCGCGGCCACCGCACCTCACCCACCCCCACCCGGCGGGCCGGCAACCGCTGATCGCTGTGCGCCGACGGGGCTTGTGGTGGCGGGGCGGATGATGCGGGTCCATAGCCGGGCCGCCCACCACATCGCTACGGCCACGGCGTAGCTGACGCCGAGGATGCCGGCGGCCTGCTTGCTGACGATCGCGGCGCTGATCACCGCGACGGGGGCACTGAGGATGAGGCGGAACATCAGCGGCGCCACCAGCGCCATGACCAGCCCGACGCCGAGGAGAAGCCCACCGACGCGCCCGGAGATGTCGATGAACAACAGCCGATCGGGCCACCTGTCGGCCGTCAGCGAGTACTGGATCAACCCCATACCGAGCGCTGCGGTGAGGATCGAGCCGGTCGGTGCGGCCAGCAGCGCCGACCAGCCGCCGTGCGGGGCACGCCGCTGCCGGGCGGCGACCACCGCCATCGCCACGGCCATCACCACGATCGGCGTGATCGGCCACAACGCCCATTTCAGGAACGGGCCCACGGGTTCGCCGAAGTACTGGCTGGTGACGACCGCGTAGAGGCCGGCGATCGCCGCGCCGAGGCTGACGGCGGCGAGGATGCCGATACTGACCTTCCCGCCCTCGGTGCGGGTACTCGGCGTGGGGCTGCGCGCGGCGATCAGGGAACCGAGGACGGTCCCTGCAGCGAGGCAGGCCAGCAGGGCGAACACGGCGGCCATCGTGAACTCGCCCCAGTTCAAACTCACCGAGCGGTAGACGTTCATCAGATTGTGCTGTTCGGCGGTCAGGAGGACCTGCCAGATCAGCGCTAGGGACGCGAAGCCCGGTACCGCGATGGCCACGGCCCGTCGCACCGGCGGTATCGGCACCTCCACCGCGACCGCCGTCCCCGGGTTCGAGGCGCCGGCGTCCGCGGCACCCCGGGCGGCCACGAGCTGAGGCTCGGGAACAACCGTGGTGGTGATGCCTGTGTGCTCGGCGACGACTGTGTCCAGGTGCGGCAGGTGGGCGCTGCCGCCGACGCAATAGATCCCCACCAGGTCGCTGGGGGAGAGTTCGGCGGCGGCGATGGTCTGCCCGACCAGCTCCGCCACGCGTCGAATAACTGGCAGGGCGGCTTCGACGAGCATGGTGGTGTTCGCGATGACCGGTGCCTGCCCGGCGAGCGGCACCGTGACGGCAGGGTGCGCGCCCAACGTCTCCTTCGCAGCGCGGATGCTCTGCGCTGTCGCCCAATCGCCCATGCCGTCGCCGGGCGCGTCCCGGCCGCCTGTCAGAGCGGCAGTCATGGCCAGGTCGACGGCGGTGCCACCGGCGGCAGGGTCAGCGAGGGTCGAGAGGACCTCGAACCCAGCCGGGCCGCGGCGAAGCACCGTCACCTCCGCACCCGCGCCGACGTCGCACACGACGATGAATGCTCCGACCGGTAATTGCAGACCGGTCGCCAGCAGGTACTCGGCGACGGCTGCTGGGGCCTCGACGAGTCGCGGCTGCGCCAGACCGGCCCGATGCGCGGCCTGCCTCATCCAGGTCCGCCGTCGCGGTCCCCAACCTGCCGGTATCACCAGTCGCACATCTCGCACCGGCCCGCCGGCAACCCGCTCGGCTTCGGCCGCGACCGTGCGCAGCGGCGCCGCCGCCAGCACGAGTGCCTCCACCGGCGTGTTGTCGACCATGACGTTGTCATCGACGGCGCGGCGAGGGCTCGGTATGAAACTGCTCGGTTGCTCTGCGGCGGCCTGCCACGCCCGCTGTCCTGTCCGTACCTCCCCGTCGGGGCCTACGTGCACAGCGCTGGGCAGATACGGTAACCCGTCAAACGAGAGCGCAGACGCGCTGCCGTCAGCCCAGGCAAGAACAGCCACGGTGCTGGCGTCACCACAATCGATCGACAGCCGCGCTTCCCCCGCCTGCATGCACACAGTCAAACATGAAGATCTCATTCACGTCATCTGTTGATCACACAGAGGTAGCTCGGTGCCGCCCAGGCTGTCCGGTGATGCCGCTACCAGGCGAGTGGTCGTCGCTGGAAGTAGAGTCCCCCGGTCGGGCCATCTGACGGCAGTGTGGCAAGCCATACGAAGGTGTCCGCCGCTTCGTCGGGCGTGGAGTTCGCCTTCCCGTAGGCAAGGCGGGTGTCGACCTTGCCCGGGGACGCCGCGTTCACCAAGATGCCGTCGTCCATGAGTTCAGCTGCGAGGATGCAGGTTAGGGCGTTCACCCCAGCTTTCGACACGCGGTAGGAGACGCTGCCGGTTCCCATTTCGCCGAATGTTCCCATGTGGCTGGTGACGTTGACGACCCTGCCGTACCCGTTCTTTCTCATCTCGGGGATGGCTGCGGTGCAGCAGCGCCAGGTCCCCACGATGTTGGTGTCCAGGGTGGCTCGCACCTTCTCGATGTCGGCGCTGGCCGCTTCCTGGCCTCGGTCGATGGCGATGCCGGCGTTGTTGACGAGGATGTCGAGCCGCCCGTACTGGTATCCCACGTCCGCCATGGCGCGAGCGACGCTGGCCGGATCGGCGATGTCTAGCTGCTGGCCGGATGCAGCAAGTCCATCCGCGAGTAGCTCGTCGGCGGCCCGATTGGCGGCCTCCTCGGTGCGGGCTGTGACGACCACGTGAGCGCCGGTCTCGGCTAAGCCGCGGGCGATGGCTTTGCCGAGGCCGCGGTTGGAGCCGGTGACAACTGCGACCCTATTGGCCTCACTCATGTCAGCAGACTACGCACGCACTCGTCCAACTCTCCTGCGGCGGGGTGTCGATGCGCCACGAGGCGACCATGGATGTCGAGCAAGCGGCGGTGGTTGCGCACGGATCGGGTGGCGACGACATCTGGGGCAGCCTGGGCGACGAGGCTGCACGCCTGCTCGACATCTCCAAGATTGAGTACGGAGTCAGCGCGCCAGATCAGATAGGTTGCGCGGTCGCGGCTGCGCTCGGCCGGTTGGAGTGCGAGGGTCTGCTGAAGCCAATAGTCGCTGGCTTGGTGGCGCTGCAGGAGCAGGTAGCAGGCCGCAACTTGGGCGGAGTACTCCGCCTGATCAAAGTAGCTGGCCCAGGCCGGGCTTGCTTCATCGTCGGCGCGTGACATCTCGGTGTCGGCCTCTGCGAGTCGGCGCTCGCACGCTACCGATTCACCAAGCACTGCATGTGTGCGAGCCAAACGCGTAGTGAGCATCGCTCGTACGCGGGCGGGCGCATCCTTCGCCCCAGCCCGCGCAGCGTCGGCCAGACGGAGGGCCTCGGTGGGACGTTCAGTGTCGACCCGCTGAAGGCTCATGCACTTCAGGATGTTCGCGCCTGCCGCGCGGTCGGCTGCGGAGTGGGCAGCGTGGAGGGCGGCGAACCAGTAACGCTCGGCTGCCGCGTGGAATCCTGCATCGAAACTGGCCCAGCCAGCGATTCGCCCCAACTCGGCGGCGACAACCAGCAGGCGATTGCCGGCAAGCTCCGAGTAGCTGCTGTGGCGCAGGAGATCCGTTACCAGCCGAAGCTCGGCGTCAACCAGCGACCGCACGCTCCCGCCGCCGAGGCTGGCGTCCATGCGGCGCAGGGCGGGCAGCCGCTGTTCAAAGCAATCTAGGAGATCTGCATCGACGCGGCCTCCCTCAAGCGCTGCGTTGATCTTCGGCGGCTCGGTGGCGAGCCACCGTTCGGCTATCGCGGCAGCTAACCCGGCCTGCATGATCAGAAACCCTCGGCGATCTAGCACTGCTGGTCCTGCAGTGTCGTCAAGCAAGGCCACTGCTCCCTTGACGGTCCAAGGTGCTGACGCGCTGATCGCGGGACCGGTAGGGAGCCAGTAAGGCCACCCGAGCGCCTTAACTGTTTGCTTATCAACGCCGAGTTCGTCGGCCAATGCGACCTGTGAATCCTCATCCGGCACCACGCCCCATCGCTCCCAGCGCCAAGCCTTCTCGCGCCGGGCGGCAGTGTTTAGACGGCGCGCGATGACATCGACGAGATCTTGCTGCGTCCAGCTTCGCTGTTCTCGAACGTAGCTCAACGGATGCACCAAGAGCTGACTCCGTGGCGATGGTGTCCGCGTCATCCTGCCTCCCCGATCGTCGCCGTCACTCTAGTCCGATTCGGGCAAAGAAACGTGCTCTCAGCTGCGGAAACTGTTCGGATCCGTCATGAGACAACAGCGAGACAACAAGCCAAGCGTCGATTTGCTCTGGTCGTTCGGCTTTCCTGAATGGGCCAATCCGTTTCGGTGTCGACCGGTCGCTGTCGGTGATTGGACCGCGCAGAACGCAGGTCGCCCGGCTCGGCGGTGAGCAGGGGTGGTCCGCCCTAGAGGCACTGGCGAGCCTCCTGCACGGAGTTGCGAAGTCGGGGCCGAGAGAAGGGGTGGCATAGAGATGCGCCGGAGGAAGTGGTTTGTTCCGGCCGACGATCGGTCGTTCGACCCCGTCGGTAGCAACGTGACGCGGCAGGTGCGGGTAGAGACGTGCGCCGAGGTTTCGAAGCCCAGTCGGACACTGCTCAGCGCTCATGGTGTCGGCGTGCCCAGGACGAGCCGGCGCGATGGCTGACCTGGGACTCTCGCTGGCGGTCGCCCTCGCCTCGCCCGGCCGAGCTGCCGATCACTTTTGGTCGTTCATGGAGGACCGCAGCGTGCGGCTAGTTCCGCACCAGTTCGCGGCGGTGTTCTTCTCGACGCTTGGGCAGTTGGTCGCGGGTCGGGGTGATCCGGCTGGTCGGCGTGCGGCGTTGGCGGTGTTGGGTCGGATGTACCGGCGTTTCGATCTTCAGCCGTATCACGGGACGGCCGTCGCGGCTGCGTTGGTCGATACGGTGCGCCGGTTCGCGGGCGATGGTTGGGAGCCCGAGCTGGCGGGTCAGTGGGAGGTGGGGTGTCGTCGGGCGCTTCGGCTCGCCGAGCGGGCGGCGGGGGCGCTGGGTGATGGTCCGCATGTGACCTTCGGCGTGGTGGAGGCATCTGAGGCGGCCTCTGATGGTGTGGCGGTGTTGACTGTCCGGCCGATGCGGAGGCTTCGGTATCTGCCTGGTCAGGCGATGCCGGTGTGTACGCCTCGGCTGCCGGGGCTGTGGCGGTGGTATTCGCCGGCGAGCGTTTCGCGCCCGGACGGGCGGGTGGAGTTCCACGTTCGTGCCGTACGGGAGGGTGTGATTTCGCCTGTTCTGGTCGAGCGGGTCGCGCCGGGGGAGGTGCTGTGGCTGGGGCCGGCTTCCGATGTCGGGTTGTCGCTGGAGGCCGCTGGTGACGCCGATCTGCTGTTGGCGGCCGGCGGTACTGGCCTTGCGCCGCTGCGGGCGCTGGTCGAGCAAGTTGCCGCGTCGCCGGGCGGTCGGCGGGTGACGTTGGTGGTGGGCGTGCGGACGCTTCTGGACCTTTACGACGCGGTCGCGTTGGACAAGCTTGAGCAGGCGCATGGTGACTGGCTCACGGTCGTGTTGGCGTTCTCAAACGACCGTGATGTGGAGCCCGCAGCGCAGGGCGATCTGCTCAGCTTGGCCCTGTATCACCATCAGCCGGGGCAGGCGTTCTATGTCTGCGGCTCACCGCGGTTGATCGAGGCGGCGCGGAACCGGCTGCCAGCCGCAGGGGTCGCTGCGGAAAGCCTGCATCTCGCTGCGACTTTCCATCGCGCGCTCGATTCGGCGCTGTGGGTGTCTCGGCAACGCTCAGCGCATGCTGCCCACCTGGGGACCGTGCTGGAGGCGGCCGGCGACGGTAGCTCGCTCGGCCAATCCCGGGGGGATGCGCCATGAGCTTGATGGAGACAGCGGTCCGTCGCGCGACCGACGAAGACGCTGATGCGTTGTCCTCGGTCATGGCTGACGCGCTGATGACCCAGCCCCTGGGTGTTTGGCTGGTCCCTGATGTCGCCAAGCGCGCAGTGGTTCTGCGTCGCTGGGCACGGCTTGTGCTGTTGCAAGGGCTAGAGCGCGGTCGAGTCGATACGACCGACGATCGCGCGGCGGTGGCGGTGTGGTACGCGCGGTTGGAGCCACCCCCGCCGGCTGCCGCATGGGTGTACGACCTGCACAGGTTCCTCGGCCCGCACGCGGCCCGGTTCGCCCTGCTGCACGCCTGCGTCGATGGGCTGCGTCCCCACCGGCCGCATCACCAGCTCGCTCACGTCGCGGTCCGTCCCGGGCACGTGCAGGCGTTGCTGGCCGCCCATCACCAGACCCTGGACCTCGCGGGGTTGCCGTCGTGTGCGGAGTACAGCGGTGACCGGCCCGGAGACGGACTGCTCGCGGAGGTCGGTTATCAGCCGCGCTCGCCGATCCTGCTCGCGCCAGGAGGTCCCGCTCTGTGGCGGATGTGGCGCCCTCAACCATGCGACGAGCAGCCCTGCCGATCGGCTGGCGGTGGGCTGCCGCGACGAGTCCGCCTGGACCGCACCGCGACTCCCTTTCTTGGCCGCGTCATCCCGGCGGCACCGCCGCGTTCTCCCTGACCACCCCGTAAGGCACCAACTTCTTTACCTGCTGGCGGTGACGTCTCGGCCAGCGGGCCAGGTCATCACACCCTCATACCGAAGGAAGGCACCCCTCATGCTGACCCGAGTCACTCAGCCCACCACCGCACTGCTTCCACGCAGTCCCGCCTTGCGGCGTTGGTGGAGGTTGCCAGCACGGATCGCGACTGCCGGCACCGGTACCGACCTCACGCTCGTAGGCGACGTGGCGTCGACGGAGTACGCGTGGGGGTATCCGATCCGGCGCGATTGGCCAGACGGGGCTCACGACCTGTTCGGATTCACGCCCGATGCCGATACCGCGATTCGCTGGCTCAACCGCGACCGGAGCTTCTGGCGCGGCGGTCCGGTACGGCCGACGGCGGTTTACCTCGTGCCTGCGAACGCCGCTGCTGTGGGTGCGCATCCTGTAGGTGGCTGCCGTAGGTCGGGGTGTCCGGACTCGCCGCAGCGGGGGCAGCGGGGGCAGCGGTGAAGGCGGCGCAGGTGCAGGTGGGGCTCGCACGGCGGACGCTGACGCCGTTTGGGTTGTGGGTGTTTGGAGCGGCGGCGTCGGCGCCCATGGTGGTGCTCAGCGGAGGCGTCGTCGGCACCTATGCGACGACGCAGGTCACGGCGCTGCCGCTGACTTTCGTGGTCGTGGCGGGCACGGTTGCGCTGTTGGCGGTCGGGTACGCGGCGATGGCCCGCCAGCTCGGGCATCCGGCGGCGTATTACGGCATTCTCGCCCACGGGCTGGGCCGTGGCTGGGGTGTCTCCGGTGGGGTGGTCGCGGTGGTGGCCTACAACGCGATCCAGATCAGCCAGTATGGGCTGTTCGGGGCGGCGATGGCTGCCCATGTCGGCGGCACGTGGTGGGTGTGGGCGGGCGTCGCCCTGGTCGTCGTCGGGGTGCTGGGTGTGCGGGCGATCGTGTTGTCGACCCGTTTCCTGGCCGTCGTTCTGGCGTTGTCGTTGCTGATCGTCGCGGTGTTCGTCGTTGCCGGGCTGGGGCAGCCGGCGGACGGTGCGGTGTCGTGGGACGGCTTCCACGCCTCGGGTCTGGTGGTCAGTGGCATCGGAGGTGCGGTCGCCTTTTGTACGGCCGGGCTGGCGGGGAGTTTCGACACGCCGGGGTCGTTCGTCGAGGAGGCCGTCGACCGGCGGTCGGTTGGCCGGGCCACTATCGGCGGGGTACTCGTCCTCGGTGGGGTGTATGCCGTTGCCGCCTTCGCGATGGGGGTGGCGGTCGGCCCTGACGTCGTCGGCGCGGTGTCCGCTGATCCGGCGTCCGGGTTGCCGTTCTCGGTCTTGGCGCGTCTTGGCGGCTGGTGGACGGCCCTCGCGAACGTGGTGCTGATCTTCGCGATCGTCACCTCGATGCTGGCGTTTCACTCGGTGATCGCCCGGTACGTGTTCGCCATGGCCCGGGAGAGGGTGCTGCCGGCGGGTCTTGCCCGGAGCAGTAGCGCGACCCGGGTCAGTGCGCCGCGTGGTGGGTCGTTGATGCAGACGGCCGTCGCGGCGGTGGTGGTGGGCGTGTTCGCGGTCAGCGGCGCTGACCCCATGGCGGTGATGTTCACCTGGCTGTCGGCGTTGGGGGCGATGGGCCTGTTGTGTCTGCTGCTGGCCGCGTCGGTGGCCGCGATGACGGCACCAGCCAGCGTGCGCGGCCCCCGGGCCGGCGCGTGGGAGTGGCGGCTCGCACCCGCCCTGGGCGTGCTCGGCGGGTCGGTGGTGCTGGCCCTGATGGTCGGCAACGCCGGGTCTCTCCTCGGTGCCGCGCCCGGATCGCTGTATCCGTTCCTGCTGCCCGTGATCCTCCTTGCCGTCGCCGTTGGGGGCGGGTTGTGGGCCGGGCATCTGCGGCAGGTCCGCCCGGAGGTCTACGCCGGCATCGGCCGTGGCACACCAAAGAGGCATGCCGTTCCCGACGCCATGAACCTCTCGATCTGAGGAGGGCGATGATGAGGACCCACGCGGCTGCGTCACCTGGCGGGCACTACGGCGTCGATCCCCTGGACCCGCGCTGGCGATCGGGCTACCCGCCCGCAGCACCACCCGTCAGCCACCCCGAGCCTGCGGTCACTGTGCCGCCGCCCGGCTACGGCGCGGCACCTGTCCCCACCAGTTACCAGCGGCCACCCGACGCCGCCGTTTGCCCCAGCCCGCCCCCGGGCCCGGCCGGCTATGACCAGCACTCGGCCGACGGCGACGTGCCGGTTGACCCGCGCTGGGCGGACCTGCGCCGACAGGTCGTCTACCGGTCCAAGCGGCTGAACACCGGCCACCTCATTGAAGCCGATCAGGCGTTCGGGGGACGCGGCGCGGTCTGCCCGCACGCGCTGATGCTGTTCTTCGCTTCCGACGCGCCCAACGAGCCGCACGGCTACCGGTTGCACACCGCCCACCGCACGTGGCCGCAGTCGCCGGACTCCGATGTCTTGCCGCAACTGCTCGCGGAGATGGCTGAGGTCGCCGCGGACAACATCGCCTCCATCGGACGCGACTGGAGTCCCCTCGGTCCCGAGGGTTCCATGGTCAACGGCGGGGACATGACCCTGCCTCCAGGTGCGTGGTACGTCGGCGTGGGTGTCAGCACCCTCGACTCCGACCAGGGCCGCTGGTACCAAGTCGCCCGGACACTGCGCGAAGCCGCCGCCGCCGGCCGATACATGTCAACGTTCAACCTCAAAGGTCAGTGCTACGTCCTGTTGACCGACGGCACCGCCCTGCACATCGACCGTGACCCGCAGGCCCGCCTCGGCGACGACGGCGTGCGCTGCAACAAAACCCTCAACGCGGACCGAATCAGCTACCACAACCCGTACGAGAACCTCACCGAGCAGGGCGACGACGAGACCCGCGACATCTGGGGGCAGCTCACCGCGCTGCACCACACCCTCACCACGCACCTGCTCGCGGGGCGGTGGGCGTGACCGGCCAGCAGAGCCTCAGCCTCGCCGACGCCGCGGACCTCAGCCGCGCGCCGATCGACGTCACGGCCGTGCTCGACCACCTGATCCAGGAGGCCGGCGCCGCCGCCGCGACGAGCATCGGGTTTCCCGGCGCCGTGGACCTCGACTACAGCGAGGTCGTGACCCGCCTCGGCAACCGGCTGTGGAACAACATCGGTGACCCCGCGGACCTGGGCGGAGTCGCTCATACCCGTGTGCTGGAACGGGCCGTCATCGCCTGGGTCGCCGACACCCTCGCCATGCCGCGAGACGACCGGTGGGGCTACGTCACCACCGGCGGCACCGAAGGCAACCTGTCCGCCCTGCACACCGCCCACCATCGCTACCCCACCGCCCGCATCTACTACTCGACCGCTGCCCACTACTCGATAGCCAAGATCGTTCGGATGCTTGGGGCGCGGGGTGTATTGGTCAACGCCGACGCGGGCGGGGAGATGGACTACGCACACCTCGCCGCGCAGGTCGGCCGCCGCCGCCGCTGGCCCGCGATCGTGGTGGCCACCGCTGGCACGACCCTGACCGAAGCCGTCGACGACACCGCCTCCATCCGCGCCGTCCTCGATGAGCACCAGGTCAATGGACACCTGCACGTCGACGCGGCCCTGTCCGGCATCCCCCTCGCACTCGACGGCCGGCTACGCCTCGATGACGCCAGCGGCATCAGCAGCATCGCCATCAGCGGCCACAAATTCCTGGGTGTGCCAACGCCCTGCGGAGTCGTCCTCATCCGCGACAGCGCCCGCCACGAGTCCAGCCACATCGCCTACACCGCCGCCCTCGACACCACCATCACCGGCTCCCGCTGCGGCCTGGCCGCCGCCCTGCTCTGGCACGCCATCGCCACCCACGGCCGCGAAGGGCACCGCTGGCGGGCCACCGCAGCCCGCCGTCTCGCCGCCTACACCGTCGACCAGCTCACCGCCGCCGGATGGCCTGCCTGGCGCCACCCGCACGCCTTCACCGTCGTCATACCTACCCCACCCGAGCAGGTGCGCAAGAAGTGGCTACTCGCCACTGACGGAGCCACCAGCCACCTCATCTGCATGCCCGGAATCACCCACGGCCAGATCGACGCCTTCGTCGCCGACCTCACTGCCATCGCGCCACCGAGGCTGATCCCGCGCCCTCGGCACCGACCGCACCACCACACCACAACGCACGAATCGTGTTAGGAGCACCGCAATGACGACCACCCACAGCGGTCAACTGCGCCCCGCCCGGCTGCGTGACCTGCTCGACCCGATCATCCGACATCAGCTGGACCGGCTCGACATTCAGCCCGGCCAGCGCGTCCTGGAGATCGGCGCGGGCGGCGGCGAGGTCACCGCCGACCTGGCCCGCCTCGTCGGCCCCCACGGCAGGGTCACCGCGGTCGACAAGGACACCACCTACCTCAACCCAACAGGTGTCATCGACGTCTATCAACGGGACCTGAACGGTGACGACCTTCCCGGCGAGCCCGACAGCTTCGATGTCGTCGTCGCCCGATGGCTGCACGGCGCACTGCCACACCCCGCCGAGGCGCTGGAGCAGATGATCGCCCGGCTGCGTCCCGGCGGCTGGCTCGTCCTGGCCGACGTCACCGACACCCCGCCACGAGTCTTCTGGGCAACCGAAGACGACACCCGGCTGATCCACACCGTCATGCGACGCGTCTACCGCGCCATCGCCGGACTCGACGGTGCCGGCACCTGGACGGCCGACACCCCCGCCCTGCTCGTCGTCAACGGCATGCCGCAGGTCTGTACCCACACGTCCACCGAGACCTGGACCGGAGGCGGTCCCGGATGCCAGCTACTCGCCAACGTGGTCGACGACCTCCGTTCCGTCCTGACCACACCCGAGGTCACCGATGCCGACCTCGACCGTTTCGTCACGCTCATGGCTGACCCAAACGTGCTCCTGGGCTCCTACGAGCGCAGGGCTATACACGCCCGCAAGGCGACCGCATGACATGCGCCGCGCGGGACGCGGGCAGGGGTGCCATCCGTCCGGCTGAGTCTGTGGCAGATACGACGGAATCGACGCGATCTCCTACGTCAAGAACTTCGGCCACCGGCAGGCCGCCACCTACTACCAGCTATCTCCGACCGGGTAGTCGCCGTGCGACGACTACCCGACCGGCCGCCGCTCATCGAGATGGGCACGGGGCCGGTCCCGGCCGGCGGCAGGGGTGCCCCCGTTCCCCTGCCGCCCCCGGCCTGACGCTCCGCGAAGTCCGTGCCGGTAGCTGCGGGGGCTACCTGCCCACCCATCATCCCAACTCCCAAGGAGGAACCATGAACGACCTGCTCGCCGTCAGCGACGACCCGTTCCAGCTGGACGTCCGGATCGTCACCGAGGGTCCCGTCGCCGCCGCACTGTTGGCCGACACGGACGACGGCTGCGACACCCAGAAGAACGGCGACTGCTAGTCGCTTGTCCTCGCCGGTTCCGGTGAGCGACCCGAACGTTCACCGGAACCGGCGACCCCCTGCAACCAAGCAAGTTCTTGTGTGAGGAGGAGATCGTGGTGGCGAGAAGCAGTCTGTACCGGCAGGTTGATGCCGCCACGATCCGTATCGCCGCGCACTCGTGGCGAAGCGGCGGCCTGCCGTGGCCGCAGCGGGGCGATGACACGGGCATTGACTGCTGGCTGCGGGAGACGTGGAAGCTCCCCGGCGCGGCCGAAGCCGTGTGGATTGCGAGTCCTGAGTTCGCTTCCCGGGTCGAGGCGGTGTGCGCTGGCGGGACACTCGATGCCGGCCGCGGATGGCGGATGGCTCTGGCACTGGCGCGGTACCTGGTGCGTGCTCAGCGGCGGGCAACGCCCTTCGGGTTGTTCTCGGGGGTCGCCGCACTGCGCTTCGACCTAGCTGCCTCGGTCGTACCGTCAGGGCGCTCGACCATCCGGGTACGGCCGGACGCGGGCTGGCTCGCGTCTCTGATCGCGCGGCTCGAAGCCGACCCGCATGTGCGCCGCAACCTGCGGGTGCAGGCAAACAACCTGGCGGTGGGACAAGGACTTCGGCTGGCGGTAGGGCGCCGGCCACACGCCTCGCTACCAGCAGACGGCACCTCTTCGGTGAGGAACACGGCAGCCGTGCGGCTGGCCATGTCGCTAGCCGCCGCGCCGGTCTCGTGGACGGAGTTGGTCGACAAGGTGGCCGCCGCGTTCCCACGAACTCCGCGTGGGTCCGCGGACGCGCTGGTTGCCGATCTGGTCGACCACGGCGTGCTGATCTCCAGCCTCCGGCCGCCGTCAACCTGCACCGACCCGCTGCGACACATCCTGAACCAGCTCGACACCGTGCAGGATGACCACCTCAACGAACAACAGCCCGTCGCGGCTGCACTAGGGTCGTTGCACGTCGACCTGGGTGGCACCGCAGCCGGTACGACACAGCTTCGTGAGCTGGCTGACCGGATGCGTCGGGTGGCAGCGGATCCACAGCCGATCGCAGTGGATCTTCGGCTTGCGGACCAGGTCACCCTGCCGATCCAGGTCGCTGCCGAGATCGCGACTGCTGCGGGCGTGCTGCGACGCTTGACGCCACATCCGGGCGGTCGGCCGGAGTGGCGCACGTACCGCGCCCGGTTCGTCGACCGATACGGCATGACGGCGATAGTGCCGCTGGCTGAGGTGCTCGATCCCCTGACTGGGCTGGGCTACCCGGAGCACTTCACCCGCGCGGCCGAAGCGCCCCCAGCCTCGTTGTCCAGCCGTGACGAGCGGCTCTTGGCACTGGCCCAGCAGGCAGTGATCGACGGTGTCCACGAGGTGAAGCTCGATGACGCTGCCGTGAAGATTCTGGCCAGCTCCGCGCCCGATGAGGGCCACATCAGTCCTCACGGCGATGTCACGGCAGAGATTCGTGCGGCTTCGCTGGACGCACTGGCGAAAGGGCGTTTCACGATCGCGCTGACCGGCATGGGCCGCTCGGCGATGGCGACGAGCGGACGCTTCCTCGACGTGCTGCCCGCTCCCGAGCGGGAGCGAATGTGCAACGAGTTTGCGCGGCTGCCCGTCGCGGTGGACGGGGCCATGCAGGCGCAATTGAGCTTCCCACCACACCGTCTGCATGCGCAGAACGTCCTGAATGCCCCGCTGGTCCTTCCGTGGCTGATCTCCTTGGCTGAACATCGTCCAGCAACCGGGGATGTCATCGACGTTGGTGATCTTGGCGTGGCTGCCGGTCGGGGGCGACTGGTGTTGGTGTCGATGTCGCGGGGGAGGGTTGTCGAGCCGACGGTGGCGCATGCCGGCGCCCTGCACACGATGCCGCTGCTCGGTCGGTTTCTCGTGGAGTTGCCACGAGCTATGGACGCCCGGTTGAAACCATTCGACTGGGGCGCGGCTTCCTGCCTGCCCTTTCGGCCCGCGCTGCGCTACGGGCGGATTCTGCTCACGGCTGCCCGGTGGCGCATCGACCGGGCCTGCCTGCCCGCTGCGGACGCGAGCGACAGCGAATGGTTCGCAGCCTGGGACGTAATGCGTTCGAGGCTGCGGCTACCCGGATGGGTGCAGGTCGGCAGCAGCGACCAGAGGCTCCGGCTCAACCTCGATCAAGCCATGGACCGGTCCCTGTTGCGTGCCCACCTAGACGCCAGCACCGAACCGATCACCGTGGTCGAGGCAGCGAGCCCGGAGGACTTCGGGTGGCTGTCCGGGCGCGCTCACGAGATCGTCGTACCGGTCGCCTCCACGGCCGAGCCCGCAGCGGCGCCGGCCGTCGTCTCCGCACGAGGCTCGTGGCCACCGCCCGCTCCCACCCCGCCGATCACGCCCGGAACAGGCGGCATCGTGTCCGCGGCGCTGACCGTCGAGCCGCCAATGATGGAGCTGCTCTTACTCCGAGGGCTGCCAGCGCTGCTCGCCGACTGGCCAGAGCAGCCGCTGCGATGGTTCGTCCGCCTCCGACGTCCCACGCCGCACCTGCGACTGCGGTTGCACACCGACGACTACGGCGACGCGGCCGTACGGATCGGCCGGTGGGCCACCGCCCTTCGACGGCAGGGCCTTGCCGGAGACCTGAGCCTGGACACCTACCATCCCGAGTCAGGCCGGTACGGAGACGGCCAGGCCCTGGTCGCTGCGCACGAGTTGTTCGCCGCCGACTCCACCGCAGCCTTGACGCAGCTCAGCGCGCACCCCGAGCGTCAGGTCAACCGGCACGTCCTTACCGCCGCAAGCATGATCGACCTGGCATGCGCGGTGCTCGGCAGCCGCAACGACGCATGTGAGTGGCTGGTCGCCCACCCGGAGCAGGCCGGGCCGACACCCATCGACCGGTATCTGCTGCGCCAGGCGGTCACCCTTGACCCGACCATCCTGCCGGAACAGGTCCAGCAGGCATGGCAGGAGCGATCGCGGACCGCAGCCCGCTACGCCGACACACTGTCCGCCTCTCACGGCCCACTGACCCCTACCTCCGTGCTCACCTCGCTGCTACACCTGCACTTCGTTCGCGCTCACGGTCCCGACGAACGTGCCGAGCAGGTCACGCATCGGCTCGCCCGCCACATCGCACTGGCGACCGTACGCCGCCGCGTCCGCGCCACAGGAGGGCCCAGATGACTGCCGTGCCCCTCGCGAGTCCACTGCTACGGGCAGCCGAAACGATGGCCTCGTGCATCACCGACACGCTCACCCAGACACCCCCTCCAGACTTAACGGCGGACGACTACGGGCCACGAAGTACCCGCTGGCACGCCCAATCCCTATCGCGAGGTGCCGCCGGGGTAGCGATCCTGCACGGCGTGCGCGCCCAGACTGGGCACGGAGGATGGGAACCGGCCTACGAATGGCTGCGACACGCGACCGCTGACACCCTGAACAACGGCAGCGGAGCAGGACTGTGGTTCGGTGCGCCGGCAGTCACCCACGCGCTGACCACGGCCGCGCCGCACGCCCACCCGGCATCCCTCGACGCGCTCGATCACGCCGTCGCGGATCTGACCAGACGGCGGCTGGCCGCCGCGGAGGCGCGCGTCGCAGCATGCGCCCGGCCCCCGCTGTCGGAGTTCGACCTCGTACGCGGGCTGACCGGCCTCGGCGCCCACCTGCTACGCCGCGAACCAGACGGACAACTGCTCCGGCAGGTGCTGACGTACCTGGTGCGGCTCACCGATCCGATCGACATCGACGACGAGGCCGGACGGCTCGCGCCAGGCTGGTGGAGCGCCGACCCGCCCGATCCCGACAGCTTTGCGTCGGGTGGGCAGGCCAACTTCGGCATAGCGCACGGAATCACCGGCCCCTTGGCGCTCCTGGCGCTCGCCATGCGCCACAACATCCTGTTGCCGGGACAGGCCGGAGCAATCGGCCGGATCAACACCTGGCTGGACGCCTGGCGGCAGACCAGCCCAACCGGACCATGGTGGCCAGAGAGGATCACGGCAGCCGAACTGCACGCCGGCAAGCCTGCGACACGCGGACCGGCTCGGCCGTCCTGGTGTTACGGCACCCCCGGCATAGCCCGCGCGCAACAGCTCGCCGGGATTGCCCTGCCCGATCCCGCCAGGCAGCAGACAGCGGAAGACGCCCTGTCCCGCTGCCTGGCCGACCCCGTTCAACTCAACCGACTCGTCGACCCATCGCTGTGCCACGGCTGGGCAGGACTCGCCGCAACGGTTTGGTACGCCGCCGCCGACGCCCACACCACCAGTCTGCACACCCACATACCCCACGTGATGCGCCTGCTGATCCACCACGCCACCGACGCCACCCCGGCGCGATCCGGCCTAATCGCCGGCCACGCCGGAGTCGCTCTCACCCTGCACACCATGGCCACCGGTACCGACATCCGCTGGGCAACCAGCCTGCTACTCCACTAGACGAGGAGACCACCCATGGACCTCGACCTCGCCTCTGACATCGCCCCACCCATCCAGGCGGTTTCGGTAAGCCGGTGGCGTCAGGTCAACCTGACCTTCGACGACTGGCAAACCGCTGAGAAGTACGGCGCAACCCGGCTTGCACCCGCACTAACCAGCGCCGAGGACAGCGGTGTGATCACCGCCTTCTGGTTCATCCGCAAAACCGAGACATGGCGGATGCGGCTCCTGCCCGGCGACCGGCAAGCCAGGGTCTACGCCCTCCTCGCTGACCTCACCAACGACGACCGCATCCGCGGCGTCACCGAGCCCATTTACCGGCCCGAGGCATACGCGTTCGGCGGCGACCAAGCGATGACCGTCGCCCACACCCTCTTCCACGCCGACAGCCGCCACATCCTCAGCCATCTCGCTGCCAGCGGCGCCCACCGACGCGAACTCGGTGTCGTACTCGCCACCCGCCTCATGCGTGCCGCCGGACTGGAGTTCGCCGAGCAAGGCGACGTCTGGCGACACCTCGCTAACCGCCGCAACCAATCCAACACGCCAGGACCAAGCCCTCAGCTGATCGCCGCCGTGCAGCGGCTGCTCATCGCCGCCGACGACGCGCCGGGTAGCCCGCTGGCAGCCACCCCCCAATGGCCGCAAGCCCACGAGCGGGCGGGCTCAGATCTCGGCTTCCTCGACCGGCACGGCGCACTCACCCGCGACCTGCGCGGGGTGCTAACCCATCACCTGCTGTTCCTCTTCAATCGGCTCGGCATCTCGGCCGCCGACGCCTGGCTCCTCGCGACGGCAGCCACGGACGTCACCTTCCACCACTCGTCCACCCACGCCTACGACAAACGTCAACTCGCCCCAACAACAGAGAGAAGCACACCCATGGTCCACTCGCCTGACGCCGAACCTGAAGCTCCCAGCGCAGCCATGCTTCGCAAACAGCTCGTCACCGCCTTAAAAGCGCGCGGCCACGTCCGCTCGGCTTCCGTAGAGCAGGCATTTCGCAGAGTGCCCCGCGAGCAGTTCCTCCCTGGTGTCGATGTGGAGACCGTCTACACCCGCCGCCAGATCGTCACGAAGCGCGACCCCAGCGGTGCCGCGCTGTCCTCGGCGTCGAGCCCCAGCCTCGTCGCGGACATGCTCGAACAACTCGATCCGCACCCCGGACATTGCGTCCTGGAGATCGGCGCGGCCACCGGCATCAACGCAGCCCTGCTCGCCGAGCTAACCACCCCCAGCGGCAGGGTCGTCACCATCGAACTCGACCAAGACCTCGCCGACGGCGCCCGCGCCAGCCTCGCCCGCGCCGGCTACGACACCGTCGACGTGATCCACGGCGACGGAGCCCTCGGCCACCCCGACACCGCGCCCTACGACCGAATCATCGTCACCGCTGGAGCATGGGACATCTCCACCGCCTGGTGGGACCAACTCGCCAACCACGGCCGCATCGTCGTACCCCTGCGCATACACGAGAGCGGCCTGACCCGATGCTTTGCCTTCGACCGCACCGACACCCACCAACTCACCAGCACCACGACACCGCTGGTCTGCGGATTCGTCCCCATGCGCGGCACCGCAGAACACACCGACCACCACGTACGCCTCGACACCGACGTCGCCCTCAAACTCGACGCCTCCGACCACCCCGACCGACAGGCGCTCAGCCGCGCCCTGAGCCACCCCCGGCGCGAACGCTGGACCGGCATCGAAGTCGCCGACGCGGACCCCATCGGCCATCTCGACCTATGGCTACTCGTGCACACCAGCACACCGTTCGGCCGCCTCGGCGTCGGCGACACCGCCCGCACCAGCCGACTGATCACCCCCGCCTACCGATGGGCCGGAGCTGCCATCTACCACGGCGGCACTATCGCCTACCTCGCCTTCCAACCAACCAGCGAAGGCCACCACGAAATCGGCGCCACCGCACACGGACCAGACGCCGACAAGCTCGCCGCCGAACTCACCAACCTGCTTGACCAATGGGACGAGGCGGGCCGCCCCAACCAACCCACCGTCACCGCCCAGCCAGCAGGAATGCGACCTGCAGAGCCCGGCGACATTCAGCGGCCCGACACCACCTTCACCATCTCCTTTTGACGGCACACGCCGGGGCGGTGCCCAACCCCGCTCCGGCCACCCCAGGCACAAGCACCGTCAACCACCACGCACCACCAAACAGACCTCGATGCCATTCGCGAGCCTCCGCCGTACGTGAGGACACCATGCCCCTGCCCCTCGCATCCACCATCGCCGCCCGTTTCCCCCTCGTCCCCCGCAAACGACCACCAGCCAAACCACTCGACGCACGAGTGAACCGACTCGCTGCACTCGCCGAGACAGCCCACCGCGAACACGACCCGGAAAAGGCATCCATGGTTTTCAACGGAGCCGCCCTCGTCGCCTCCGACTGCGGAGACGCGGAACTCGCCCGCACCTGGTGCCACCAACACGCGAACCTCTACCTCAGCCAAACCCCGCTCACCGGGCACACCGCCCGCTTCGCCCTCGAACCCGTCATCAACCTCGCCCGCCTACGCATCCGAGACGGCGACGGCGACGGCGCACACCGCCTGCTCACCGACCTACACACGGCGATCGCCAGCGGCAGGCACGCCGTCATTGACGAACTGGAGATACATCCCCAGCAGCTCACTGCTGATCCCGGCGAACTCCAACAAATCATCAATTGGCTACGCGGCATCCTGCTCTCCGATGGAACCCGCGCCCTCACCCTGTCCGGCCGCTGGGCCGACGCACTGGCTCACGTGCACCACTACGACGGAATCAGCCCCACCCTGCTCGACGGGCGACAGGTCACGATCGTCGCCCACCTCATGCAGGGCGACGGCATCGAAGCCGCCGACCTGCTCAGCCGAACAAAGATCGAACAGCCATGGGAGCGAACGGTGCACGACCTCCTCCAGAGTTGGCACGCAACGACGATCAGAGGCACCCCCACAACTGATTACGCTGGCCTGATTGACCGAGCGTCGGCCGCCGCGGCAAGCAGAGGACTTCCGGTGTTCCGCGTGCGCCTCAGTCTCACGGCTTTGGACCTTGCCGCCGGCGTATCGCCGTACGTTGCAGATGAACTCATCAAGCTGCTGACGGCAGACGTCATCGGTGACGAGGACGCCAACGCAGCCCGCGACCTCCTCAACCACCCAGCCGTCGGTCCCGAACACCGCCAACCACTGAGCAAATTGATCGAGGCGAGCGGATTAGACCGAGGGAGCGTGCCAGATATGGCACAAGAGTCACTGTCGATAGCCCTCGCTCTAGCCGGATCCGTTATCGGCAGCGCGCCGAATCCCGCGTAACCGTCGACTTCGTAGGTCCGGCCGTGTCGCACCGAGCCCGAGACGGCGCGGGAACAAGGCGTTCGACTGCAGCTCAGTGTCGGACCCTCCCTCTAGCCTCTAACGCGTGACCGATACGTTGCTCCGTTCCCTGCGTGAGCGCCTGCTCGATGAGTCGGAGCCGCTCGCCGGGCTGCTCCGTAAGTGCCTGCTGCTCGGGGCCGAGACCGGCTCAGAGGCGCTGCGAGACTGGGCGCGCAAGGAACTCAACGGGTACGGCGTCGGAGACCAGGTTCCGAAGTACCGCAAGGTCCAGAGCCCACCCATCTCCATGACATCGATGAGCGGGTACACGCTGGCCCAGAACCAGATCATCGCCCGACATCAATTGCCGCGCGCGGCCTGGGAGTACGTACCGGACGAGTTCTCGTTCAACCAGCCGATCGAGGAACTGGAGCAGCTCGCCGGGCAGAAGCAGGTGGCCTTCGCGTCGCACGGTCTGGCCTACGCCCAGAACATCTGGAATGACGAGCTCGATGAGTTCCAAAGCATCATCAACCTGCACTACGTCATGGGTGGCTCGACGCTTACGGGCGTCCTCGGCCAGATCCGCACGAAGCTCGTGGAGCTCATCGCAGACCTCACCGCCAACACGCCTTTGTCCGAGCTGCCCAGGAAGGAGCAGGTCGACGCCGCTGTGAGCCACCGCATCGGAGACACCTACAACACAACCATCCAGGCAACCAACGGACCCGTCGCCATCGGCGCCCAGGCGACGGCCAGCACGGAGGGCTTGACTGTCGAGGATGCCCTTCGGCTGCTCGAAAAGGTGCAGCAGGCGGCAGCGGATGTCGCGGACACCCAGCGCGCCGAGCTACTCGATGCGCTGGCCGAGCTCCGCGCCGCCGTAGAAAGCGACAGTCCGGACACCGGCGATGTAGTGAAGAAGGTCGGCAAGCTGAGGGCCATTGCCGGCAAGCTCGGTGATGCCTCGGTGTCCGCCGCCGCTAGCGGGGCGGCTCAAGCGTTTGCCGAATTGGCTTTCAACGGCGCGTTCGGCTGACCTTGCATGCCTGGCACCATGAACCGGTCGTCCACGAAAGCGCGCCCGTCCGCGTGCACGCCTCGCGCAGTCGCCCTGCTCGAAACCGAACGTGCCGAGGGCACCAGGACCAGGAGGCTCAGCGCAGCACTGGCCTTCTGGTTCATCGCCGCCGGGAGTACCTCGGCGGCTCCTCGTCACCGCATGTGAGGTGCGCGAATAGCCATGAGACCGATCTGCCATGAACCCGCAGGCTGAACGCGACGAACCCTCCTCCCGATGAAGACCTGATCGGCCCGTCTGACTGGTACCGTATGCTCCGCACTCCTGACAGCGACGTCTGGCAAACTCTGGTCATGCTGACCATCAACGTTGTGCAGACCGCGCTAATTGGCTGCGACGAAACCGCATGAGCCAGCATCTCAACGGCGATGGCATGAAGCCTCCCGCTGATGGTCTGACCGCAACTGGCCGTCGGCAAGCGCCTAGGCACCAAGCCAACCCGTCTGTTGACGAGCGCCTGATCCGGAAACTTGCCTCGTGGTGTCGGGCGAACCGCTGCGAGCCTATGGCGGAAGCTGCCGTTCCCGGGCCGACGGAGAACGAACGAGGTTTGCTGGCCGCACTTGGCGGGGTTGCGGGCGCACTATTGGATGGCGTCGACGGTCAGCGGGCCGTGGATTTGCCGCCGGCCGTTGCTGCCTGGGTCGACGCTGCCCCACGCTTACCCTCGGACCTGGTCGATGAGCTGCATGACGGCCTACAGCGAAGAGCCGACCCTCTGGCGCAGGTATATGAGCGCCTTGTTGCCGCTCCAAGACGTCGGCCGCTCGGGACCTTCTTCACTCCGCCATCTATATCCGCCTACATGACCACTCTCGTCACGTCTCGCGTTTCCGACTTGGCCACAGTCGCCGACCCTGGTGCAGGAGTCGGAGCCTTCACCCGATCTGCCCTCGAAAGCTGGCCGTGTGCCCACGTCCATGCGGTCGACGTCAACGTCGCGACGCTTGGGCTTCTTGCGGCGACGCCAGCCATCGCGGGTGCCATGCCGACGCGTGCGTCGCTCCACCACGTCGACTACCTCGACTGGCTCTCGACGACCTGGCCAGAAGCGCCAGGTCCGCGTCTCATCTGGGGGAACCCACCCTACACACGGCATCAGGGCTTGCCAGCAGAGACGAAGACGCGAGCGCGCCAAGCCTCGCGGGAGTTGGCACCAGGAGGCCGTTCTGGGCTTTCGACCTACTTCCTGGCTGCCTCCCTCGCAAACCTAAAACCCCAGGACAGCCTTTGCCTACTTCTACCCTCCAATTGGCTTGAGGCTGAGTACGCCCGGTCTGTCAGGGAGCACTTGTGGCAGGCGACGTCTCGGCTAACCGAACTCCACATCTTCCCTCATTCGTTAAGACTATTCCCAGTTGCCTCTGTTGCAGCGATGGTTGTATGGGTAGGACCGCAGACTGAGCGAGAGCAGCCCCTTGTCGTTCATCGATTGGATGGCGACTTGGCCACCGGATTTGCGTCAGTGCGAACGGAATCTCATCCACGAATTGGCGTGGCCCCGGCAAACTTCATGTCCTTCAAGAAGGCCAAGGCCCCTGAGCGCAGGAGTGAGGATTACGTTCAACTAGCGTCGCTCGCACGCATACGTCGCGGTGTAGCAACAGGAGCGAATCATTTCTTCCTTCTAACCGACGCCCAGGTCGAAGGGCTTCCCGCAGGCACGTATGTCCCGGCTGCTACTCGCCTGCGCGAAATGCCTGGCGACACGTTAGATAAAGAGGCCCATGATGCTCTGGGAGCCAAAGGTGAGCGCCGGTGGCTGCTTTGGCTCGCAGCGGGCGACATAAACGACCCGGTCGTTAATCAGCTTATTGACCGCGGGAAGTTTGAAAGGGTTCATGAAGCACACCTCTGTGAAGTTCGGACTCCCTGGTATGCGGTAGAGCGCATTCCAGTGCCGGACTTACTCTTCGGCCCAATGACCAAAGGGCGATTTCGGCTAATCCGAAACGAAGTCGGTGCTATTCCAACGAACACCTTCTACGGCATAACGCTACGACGGCGGGCGGTGGCAGTAGATTCGGTCGAGAGCCTCCTGAGCTGGATTAGGAGTCCTAGCGGCCAGAGCGCTCTCGTTGAGGTTGCCAGGCAGCATGGCAGCGGGACGCTGAAGATCGAGCCGAGAGATCTGGCGCAGCTTAGGATTCCAGCCAAGATCGCACGGAGTCTAGACCGAGGGTAGCGGTGACGATACGCTGTCGAACACGGGAGGGAGCGTCCGTTGGCACAAGATGAGACCCGGGAGGCGTTCGGGTTCTCGGTGGACACCCATCTCTTCCGGGAGCTGGGCGAACTTCTCGTGGGCCGCGACAGCACGGCCTTGATCGAGCTGATCAAGAACGCGTACGACGCCGACGCATCTCAGGTAGTTGTCCGAGGCGAGAGGCTTCGCTATGGCGACGGCGTCATCGTTGTCACCGACAACGGCATCGGCATGACGCCGGAGATCTTTCAGGGCGCCTTCCTCCGCATCGCTGGGCGTTATAAGGAGAAAGGTAGCCGCCGGAGTCCGCTCTACAGCCGTCAGTATACGGGTGCTAAGGGTGTTGGGCGGCTCAGCGCACACAAGCTCGCGCAACGGTTGGTCATCAATTCCGTGCCTCAAAGGGTCGTCACTCGGGACTCGGAACGCCGAGGCGTCCGGGCGGTGATTGACTGGGAGCGTGTGGAGAACGACTATGAGACCGTCGAGGACGCGAAAAAGGGCCTTGATGTCCGGAGCTTCATAGCCGAGTCAGGGCAGGAACCAGGAACCGAACTTCGACTTGAAAAGATGCGTAGACGGTGGACGTCGCAAGCGCTCTCCAACTTCGTGGCCCAAGTTGCATCGTGCCGACCACCTCGTGAGTTGGTCGATGAGCCTCCCCGAAACATATTCGCGCCAGACGCATTATCGAACAATCTGGTGGTATCGTCTCAGGCGGCCGAGGATCCGGGCTTTCAGATCAAGTTCGAAGGCGATCTCAATGCGGGGGACGACCTATGGCCTCAGCTCCTGGAGCAGGCTGATTGGCTCGTCGAGATTTTCGCCCGCCCAGAGGGTGTTCGGTTCAATATTCAGCCTTCACGGGCTCAACGGGCTGATCGTGATGATCTTCGCGACTACCAACTCCGCCGTGACCATCCCGACCCGGAAAAAGGGCCGTTCTTCTCCGCAAGGATCTACGCTCGGGTCGGTCCACTTAGGGGTGGGATTGGGGAGCGAGCAGCATCCCTGCAGACGTTTGCTCGCCGGTCCCGCGGGATTCGTGTATATGTTGAAGGTTTCCGCGTCCTTCCTTATGGCGACGGTGGCGACGATTGGCTGTACCTCGACCGCGACTACTCCCGCCGAGAAAGAACCTTCGACATTAAGCTTGACTCGGAGTCCAGTCAGATTCTAGAGCCAATTGACAGAGAAAGCTTTTTGATCCAAGGCAACGATCAGTACGCGGGAGCCGTCTTCATGACCGGCGAAGGAGCGGCGGCGTTGCGTCCGGTAGTGAATCGAGAGGGCTTCGTTCAGGACGCTGCGTTCGACATATTCCGAGAACTGGTCCGTAATGGTGTCGATCTGCTCACCCGAGTCCGTGCATCTCACAAGATCGAATCAAAGCAGCAACGGCAGTCTGTTAGAAGGCAAGAGCTGAAGAACCAAATCCCGGCCCGTTCAGATGAGCTGCCGACGGCAGATGCTGAGCTTCACCCAGCCGGTAACCAACAAGCCGCAGTGGACATGGACGGGGATGAAGATCTCAGCCTGCCAATTTCGGTAACCCGTAACGAGCTTCGTAGTCTTCAAGACGAGCTTGGTCCGGATTCTGGCGCAGGTCCGCGGCTTGAGCGTATCGAGAAAGCGATAGACTATATCGAAGAGGCGCAGCGGGGGGACGAGGGCCGAGCCACTCTGCAGATCCTGGCGGGCGTTGGACTCCAGCTTGCCGCTTTTGTTCATGACATTAATGGCATTCTTGGGCTGGCGCAGTCGATACGATCCCTTACCGAAGCCGCTCGACGCGAGGAGGACTCCGCGCGGCGAAAGTCTCTTCTTAAAGATCTCGAAACCGCGGCCGACGAACTCGTCCAGTCCCTCACACGGCAGAGCAGCTACTTGGTTCAAGTCGTAGGTCCAGATGCGCGCAGAAGGCGGCGGCGCCTGCCCTACCCGCAAGCCATTGAACCGAGCCTTCGCCTCCTGGCCACGTCGATTTCGGAACGCCGAATCGAAGTGGTGCAGCGTGTGGATCCGGGTGCTAGGACGCCTCCGATGTTCCCGGCCGAGATCACCATCGTTATGACTAATGTGCTCACAAATGCAATCAAAGCTGCAGGCGATAAGGGCAGGATTCTCGTTTGGGCCGAGCAAGGCAACGACGGAGGGCTGCTGTTCCGTATTGAAAATACAGGCACACGAGTTGACCTTGTGACATCCGAGCGCTGGTTCCGCCCTTTCGAGTCGACGACTACAGATGTCGACACCATTTTGGGCCAAGGAATGGGTATGGGTCTGCCGATTGTGCGGAGACTTCTTACCGAATATAACGGCAGCGCACGTTTCGTTGAGCCCTCGCCAGAGTACGACACCGCAGTTGAAATTCGAGTGCCGGGTCGGAGGATAGGTCAGTGAGCGCGAGCACCCCTCGTATTCTCGTAATCGATGATGAAGTGCAAAAAGAGGAATCGGTAGCAGCCGGCCTGCGGGCATCCAACCTGGAAGTCAACGTACGTCCACCTCAAAGCGTTACACGAGACGATCTCAGGTCAGCGGACGTCATTGCTATAGATCACCGCTTTGACTGGTCGGTCTTGCCGCACCCCGGGGAATGCCTATATTGGCCGCAGGACGGTCTCGCAATTTCGGCGGTAGTGACCGGGCACCTTCGGACTATGGACCACCACGCGGCGGTAGTCCTACGCACCGGTGAGTTGGCAACACTTGCGGAGCCGCTGCCGCCTGCAATCAGAAGGCCTGTTATTGCCGCTCAATACGGTCTGGATTGGGTCCTTACGAAAGGGGATCCAAAGATGGCTGCTCAGCTACATGGCATCGCGGAAGCCGTCGAAGGCCTCAAGCCGCTGATCGCTAACCCGATGAAGTGGAACGAGGGTGGCGGGTGGCTCAATCTGCCAGATCTAAAGTGGTCCGAGGGCGCATTGGCTGATGTTCAGGTGTGCAATCCGCCTGAAAACACGGTTGCCGCCTATACTGCTGGAAGTGCTTGGCTCCGGTGGTTCGCACACAGGATCCTTCCGTTCCCCTCATTCTTGCTTCCTGCTCAGTGGGCGGCAACCCTTTTGAGACTTGACCTCGCCACGTTCGAGTCAGTCTGCCGTAGTGACTCCCTCTTGTCGAATGCAATTAGTGAATGCGTGTACACTGGCCATCTCGCGTCGCTTAGCGAGATTCGATGGTGGCGCGCTGGCCTCGATGCGTTGGTAGATTCCCTCCTGTTGGAAGCGTCGCCTCATCTTCCCGAGGCCGAAGCGCTCGCAGAACAGATGACTGCAATGCATGGGCAAACGGTATATACGCTCGAGATGGACGCCCCAGTCATGACAATCGATAGCGATTATGCGCCGACGGGCGTCGCGGACGCCGCTGATTGTGTTCGCTTAGCACCCGACTTCTGGCCTGTCTTTGCGCAAGAACCGTGGGCTCAGTTCAGTGAACTCTATGACGATCCCGGTCTGTATAAAATGGTCGCGCGCGGCGACAGGCGGCGAGCGGTAGGGGGAGGCGAGGATGCCTGACGAAGAATCGGTCCCAGCTACCCTCCTTGCCTTTGATACTGGACCGCTCCTATGTTTTGGGTGTATGCCTGGGGGAGTTAGGTTCATCCGTAGTAGGTATCATCAGCGGATGCGGTGGACAGAAGCTGTTGTGGCTGAGATTGCTCATCATGCGCAGCGGCGGCCGTCTAGCGCCCGGAACAGGGAGTTGGCGAACGCCGCGAGCAAGTGGCGCGGAACTGACAGAACCGCGCTGGGTGAACCCCACGTCTGCACCGACCGAGCTCAAGTGGATAAGATGCGTGAGCTCGTCCGAGCCGCGTCAGCGCGGCCGGCGGACGGTGACACCGACCTGGGCGAATCTGAGACCTTGTTGTTCGCGCAGGAAACCGCATCTGTGGCGCTTATCGATGAGTCTCCCGGACGCAAAGTTGCCGCAGATTTGGGTATCCGCGCTCATAGCACTGTGGATGTGCTGGTTGCTGCGCTGCAGGACCTTAGCCTTCCTCGTGATCGAGCGCGGAGTATGTGGGAGCAACTGAACGCGGCAGGTCTAGCTGGCGGCTTGGTTCTGCCCCTCGACAAGGCCCAGCTGAAGCGCTGGCCAACGCCCGCGCCCCAGTAAGGGCAGCGGTTGATCGTTGGGACCCTAGGCTGGCTGTCATAAATAGGGCGATTTTAAATCGTCGATTGCGGCTCGGTGATGGGCGGCTGCTGACCGGTGCTCCTCGAGGCCGGCGATCGGTGCGGGTCGGTTAGCGTCTACGACCAGAGTCTCGTTAGGACGAGGTCGCTGCCGCAGCCGCCGTACCCCATATCAGGTGGAAACTGTCGGACCAACTGGATACCTTTGCGGTATGCATCGGTCGCTGTGGCGGGCTACCCCGCCCGTCTTGTTGGTGGGCGATACCTGCGCGCTCATGAACGACGTCGTACAGGGCACCCGTAACGGCCGGCTGACAAGCCTCATTGTGGCGCTTGATCGCGACACCTACCGGCTATTCATCTCTCGACATGTGCTTACCGAGGTCGAGCGTGACCTGCCCGGCCACGCCGCAGACCGAGGAGTTGACGCCGTAGAGGCTGTGCGCCGGTGGCGGCGCTACTACCTCCAGCACGTCCGGATCGTGGACGTTCCAGATGAGTGGGGCGCTACCCACCCGCAGGTTGCCGAGGTTGAGCAACGTCACCCCACCGACGCGCCGACGGCGCGGCTGGCCGCTGCCTTGGCGCCATGCTGCGTCCTGACCGAGGATGGCGACCTGACCGACTACGGGTTCGGCTCTTACAACTGGCTGCCGCTTGCTCACGCTGGCGCCAATCACGCCGAGTTCGAGATGGCCGTCACCGCCGTCGGCCTGCCGACGGCGGCAACCTCCGTCGCGATCTGGGAGGTGGGCCGAAGACTCGCCCGGGCTCCACGCGCCGTGCAGGCAACAACGCTGCTGCTGGCAGCCTCGGCTGCCTACTGGTGGCAGAAGGACGGCCGGGCCGAGCGCCATGTTCACCAGCTGAAGGCTACCGGCCAGCGGATGTGGAATGCTGCTAGCCCGTTCGCGTTCGAGTTGCTGACGACGTACAGCACGGCCGTCGAGACCCAAACTGGGCTTGCAGTTAAACCGGCCGACGTGACTGCATTGAGCGAGCGTGTCGCTCGAATCCTCGCACACGGGACGGATGGGGGCATGCTTGCGCGCGAGATCGCCGACGCCTTGGGCATGAGGGTGTCAGCGGATTACGCAGCGAAGAAGGTCCGCTCGGCACTTCGCTCCACTACCGCGTTCGTCGAGATCAGCCGCGGACGTTGGCAGCTCGGATGTCGCGTTACAACCGAACCGCTGCCACTGCCGTACGACGAGCAGCAGGAATGGATGGGGCGTGCTATCAAGTACCTGTTGAAGCAGGTTGCGGCGCGCGCTGCGCTTAACAATGAGACCAGTCCGGCAGGGTCAGCGTAACGGAACCTGGTGAGGCCGCGCGGACGTCCCGGCAACAGTCAATGGGCCCCCGTTTACCCCCCGAAAATCCCTGCCAAGTTTCCAATGTCAGTGGCAAGCGTTGGCAAGCCAGCGACCGGATCTACCCAGGCCAACGACGGGTTTTGACGATCAACGACATACTACAGACCGTGACGTTCGGTAACCGCGGGTTCGGGGTTCGAGTCCCTGGCGGCGCACCAGCAATTAAGGCTCTGGTCAGGTGGTTTCCACCTGACCAGAGCCTTTCTCGTGTACGCATGCGGTGGCGTGCCCACCCCGCGCTCACACAAGTTGAGGACACATGCGCACCACCACGATCGGCGACGTGAAGGTCCTGCTGCCGGACCTCGAACCGGACGACCTCGACACCACGACAGACCTGGCCGGCGGCCTCACCGAGGCCCTCGTCGAGGGCGCAGCGTGGCACGGCTCGCACCTTGAAGACGCCCGTATCCGCAGCAGTCTGATCACTGGCGTGGACCTGAGCGAGAGCACCTGGGAAGCCGGGATCCTCTACGGCTGTGAGATCACCCGCACCGACTTCTCCGGCGCGACCCTGACCGGCATGACCATCGAACGCTGCGCCATCACCGGCTCCCGGTTCACCGGCACCAGGCTCACCGACGTGCGCCTCAAGGACGTATTGTTCGACGGCTGCCGCTTCGATTACGCCACCTTCCACCGCGTCACCGCCGCCGGCTCGGTCGCCTTCACCGACTGCACTTTCACCAACGGCGCGTGGTCCTCCTGCCGACTACCTCGCATCGCACTACGGTCATGTGACCTCACGGGACTGGAGTTGGACTCCTGCCACCTCGACAGTGCCGACCTGCGGGGCAGCCGGCTCCAGGGCCTCAAGACGCCGCTGGACAACCTGCGCGGCGTCATCCTCAGCGACGACCAACTTCCTGACATCACCCAGTTGACCGTCGCCGTCCTCGACCTCACCGTCCGTAACGACTGAAGCCGAGGAGGCATCGTGCTAGCTGACCCCGTTGGCAGCCCGGACACGATCCTCGTCTGCATCCGGGGCAACTCCGGCTCCGGCAAGAGCAGCATCGCCCGCGAGCTACGACGCCGGCACGGCCGGGGCTGCGCCCTGGTCGAGCAGGACTACCTGCGCCGCATCCTGCTGCGCGAACGCGACAAACCCGGCGGGGCGGCACCGACGTTGATCGGGCAGACCGTCCGGCTTGCGCTTCCTGTTAACTGAACTAACGAGAATGTTCTTGCAGGTCAAGGGACATGCCCTTGTTTGCTGGCTAGGGTGCTCGACCATGATCGATGAGAGTG
>NZ_JBEXGE010000051.1:0-38242 GCF_040607155.1 Micromonospora sp. NPDC005324
AGCCCGCACAGGTACTGACGCGCCCGCTGCCGCGGCTCCGACCGGCGAAACCGAGGCCCGATCCGCGCATGCAACCGGTCCAACTCCCCATGCCACCGATCGACATCAACGTCCGTCACACGCAGACCAACGAACGCGAACCGAACCCGATTCGCCTACTGCCGTTGCAGTACTAGTGCGCTGTCCATGAACGTTCACCGGGTCGGTGACACGCCGGGTGGTGTGCGTTCGGATGAGGTGGTGAGGGCTCACCCTCGACGGCGGTGATGAAGGCCGTCGAGGGTGAGGTGGGTGGATTGGCCGAGCCGGTCCGGGCACGGCGGTTGTCCGCGCTGAAATCGATCCGGGCCACACGTCCGGACGGCGCGCCGATCTACGTCATCCTGGACAACCTCTCAGCGCCGTGGTGCTGTGGAACACCCGCTACATCGACGCCGCGTCGCGGGCGTCACGGGCCGTAGGCCAGTCGTCAGCGGGGATGATCTCGCGCCCGCGCACCCCATGCTCCGGGCGCTGTGCGACTCCAACGCGACCGGCGAGCAGCCTTGATCGGTTGTTGTCGGGCCGCGCCGACCTGACCTGCGAGAACCATGTAGGCAGGTCCGGACAGGTAAGGGTGTGGAGATGAGTTTGCGCGCGCGGGTTCGAGCCGGCAAGCCTGAGGCCTTCGGGCAACTATTCGATGATCATTCTCGGCAGGTGTACCACCATGCGTTCCGGTTGACGGGTGACTGGTCGACGGCTGAGGACATTATGGCGTTGACGTTTTTGGAGGCGTGGCGGCTGCGGGCGAAGGTGGATCCGGAGAGTGGTTCGCTGCGGCGGTGGCTGCTGGGTATCGCGACGAACGTTGCCCGCAACGTCTCGCGGGCGGCGCGGCGACACGCCGCGGCCATAGCGCGGATGCCGGCCGCTGGCATGGTTCCGGATTTCGCTGATGACTTGATCGCGCGCGTTGATGACAGTCAACGGATCGGCGTGGCGCGGCGAGCGTTGGCGCGGTTGCACTCCTCCGAGCGGGATGTGTTCCTGCTGTTCGAGGGCAGTGGCTTGAATTACGTCGAGTGCGCGCAGGCGTTGGGTGTGCCGGTGGGAACAGTTCGGTCGCGGCTGTCACGGGCACGGCGGAAGCTACGCAAAATCCTCGGTGAAAAAGAAGTCCCGGACCGAGAACCCAAAGATGGCTGCGGACAGGTAAATGGTGACCGCGAAAACGTGGTCCGGCCCTCTCAGGAGATGACCCGATGAGCATCAATCCAGCAGAACCGGGTGAGACGAATCAGCCGCTGTCGAGCCTGCTGTCTGAGCCGGTGCAGCGGGACCTCCCGGACGGCCGCCGTTCGGTTCTCAGGGAGTACCTGATGCACGAGATAACCACGATGAAAGCCGCCGAAGGCGACACTGCGGACACCGGTCCGGCCAGGGTCACGGCACGGCACCGAACTCGCCGCTGGGCGCTGGCGGGGGCGTTCGCCGCGGTCGTCGCGGGTGCTGCCATCGCTGGCCCTGCGCTGCTGAGCAACGATGGCGACAGCCCCGGTGACGTCCTCGCATTCGGCACGGCCGCCGTTTCCCCCCGGCTGCAGCAGGCCATCGACACCTGCCGAGAGCGGGTGTCGCAGGTTGCCGGCACTGGTGTTGAGCTGAAGTTGGCCAATAGTGGCGAGGCCGGCGACTATGCCGTCGCGGTGTTCCTCACTGACACGCGGATGCTGGTTTGTGACGCAGGACCGAACGGTGGAGGCGGTCAGTACGGCCCCTACAAGCAGGCGACGTGGCTGCCAGGGCCGATCTCCGTGGAGAGCTTCTCGACCAACGACGGCGACGTGTTGACGGCCGGCCGCATCAGCGACCGAGTCGACCGCGTCGAGCTGGACCACGGCGACGGAACGAGGACCCGCGCCCGGCTCAACGACGGCACCTTCGCCGTCGCCACCCACAACGCTGGCATCAAGGAAGGCGCGGCAACCCTCATCACCTACGACAAGCAAGGCAAGGTCATTGACCGACGGTCACCCGAATTCCTGGCCAACACCCTGACCACCAAGGACAAAAAGTACGCTGAGACGTGCTGGACGGATCCAACCGGAAAAGCCGTCTACGGCACCCCCGGCAACGACTGCAAGCCAGCCGAGCCTTGGAATTGACGCATCGGCAGCTGCACGCTGAACATCTGCGAAGCAGGAATCAGCGCAGTTAGCGGCTGCGATTTTTACGTCTGCTAGTGGATCTCCTCGTCGGGCAATCAGTGGCTGTTATGGCGCCCGACGAGGAGATCCTCTGTGCTAGCTGATCGCTGAGAATCGAGATTCGAGGCGGAGCCCGGATTCCCGGTATCTCGCTTTGTGGGCACGGCAAGTCTGGCATGCCGAGTGCGTGTCCATCCGTAGAGACGCTTCATAGAGGAGAATCTGTTGCATCGAAGAAAAAGAATGGCTATCAGTGCGGTGATCGCCTTCGTGCTGGGCAGTCCGGCAGGTGCGGTGGCTGCTTCCCCGACCGCCGCCGCCCCGGACGCTGTCGGGCGCGGGCTGCCCGGAGTCCGCGATCCTGGCCGGCATGCAGTGGGCCGCCGTCGACCAGCACGCCGACGTGATCAACATGAGCCTCGGGGGGCCCAACACGCCGGAGATCGACCCACTGGAGGCGGCGGTCGACTCGCTGACCGCGCAGACCGGCGCGCTTTTCGTGATCGCCGCCGGCAACGTTGGCAGCGACGGCTCGGTCGCCTCGCCGAGCACGGCGGACGCCGCCCTCTCGGTGGGTGCGGTGGACCGTGACGACCTGCTGGCCTAATTCTCCAGCCGGGGTCCCCGCTTGGGTGACGGCGGGTTGAAGCCGGACATCATCGCCGGGAGTGGAGATCGTTGCCGCCCGCGGAGACGGCACGCTGCTCGGCGAGCCGGTGGGCGAGAAGTACGTCTCACTCTCCGGTACCTCGATGGCTGCGCCGCACGTCAGCGGCGCGGTGGCGCTGCTTGCCCAGCAACATGACGGCTGGGCGGCCGGTCAGCTCAAGGCCACCCTGATGGCCTCGGCGGAGCCGCATCCGGCGCAGACCGCCTTCCAGCAGGGCGCCGGTCGGGTCGACGTGGCCCGGGCGATCACCCAGCGAGTGGTCAGCGACCCGGTCAGCGTCCCCTTCGGCCAGTCAGCTTGGCCGCACGGCGACGATACCCCGATCAGCCGCGAGGTCGACTGGCGCAACGACGGCCGGGATCCGCTCACGCTGGACCTGACCCTCGAGGTGACGGGGCCGGACAATCAGCCAGCGCCAGCCGGCATGTTCACCCTCGGTGCGAGTCAGGTCACCGTGCCGGCCGGCGGCACCGCCGGCACCACCGTCACCGCCGATACCCGGCTCGGTGTGGACGGCTACTGGACCGGGCGAATCGTGGCCCATTCCGGCTCAGCGGCGGCGGTCACTCCAGTGACGGTCAATCGGGAGGTGGAGAGCTACCAGCTCACGCTGCGGCACCTGGACGCCACGGGTGCGGCGAACACCGACCATCTCACCGCGCTGGTCGACCTGGCTACCTTCGCCACCCGCGACCTGGTTGACCCGGACGGCACCGTCGACATCCGGGTGCCTAAGGGCCGCTACGGGCTGGTCAGCTTCCTTCTCGCGGAGGATGGGCTTGCCCAGTTGGCGCAGCCGGAGCTGGTCTTCGACCGCGACACCACGGTCACCGTCGACGCCCGGAAGGCCGAGCCGGTGCGCAGCGCAGTCCCGGACCCATCGGCCACGCCGGCACTGGTGGACATCGGAGCGACCTTTATCGCCACAGGCGGCGACTCCTACAATTCCAGCGTCGTCGCGTCCGACTTCACCGGGCTGTCCACCGGGCAGATCGGCCGAGCGGTCTCCGGTGATCGGTTCTTCGCCCACATAGGCAGCCAGTGGGCGGATCTGGACGTGCCCAGCAGCCCCTACCTGTACGCGCTCGGCGAGGGCTTCCCCGGCCGGATGCCGACCGGCTTCGACAAGACCTACCGCAGCCGGGATCTGGCCAGCGTTACGCACCAGTTCCAGGGTTACCCGGGCCTGGTCGCGGAACGGATGGTCCTCCCGTTCCGCGACCAGGATGTGGGCGTCGCGACGGTCGGTCTGCCCACCGCGGTGCCCGGGCAGCGGGTCGAGCACTACAACACCCGAGCGGTGCGCTGGTATTCCGAGCTGATGTTCGGGACGCCCACCGAGGACGGGGGGATCGAAACGAAGGCGAGGCTGACGGTTGAACCAAGGGCGTACCGGGCCGGCCTGCACACCCAGCAGAGCTGGAACAGCGCACCGTATGGGCCGTCCTTCCCGGCACCGCACCGGCCCGGGCAGGGCATCACACGGCTCGGTGACGAGATCAACGTGAGCGTGCCGCTGCACGGCGACGCCGAGGGGCACGCCGGCGACTCGGCCGCCGACACCGCCCGGACCGCCCTCCATCGGAACGGCGTGCTGGTCAGCGAGCTGCCGAAGCCGGGCTACGGGCGTTTCACGGTGCCGCCCGACGCCGCGGGTTACCGGCTGGAGGTGTCGTCGAAGCGGAGTTTCACCGATCTCAGCACCGAGGTCAGCACGGCGTGGGCGTTCCGGTCTCAGCATGTCCCCGGCGAGGACTACCGGCCGCTGCCGGTGTCGGCCATCCGGTTCAAGCCCTCGCTGGACAAGGCCAACACCGCCCCGGCCGGCCATGCCCTGGTCATCCCGGTGCAGGTGCAGCGGCAGCCCGGCGTCACCGCGTCGCGGGTGATCGGGCTGACCGTGGACGTGTCCTACGACGGAGGCCGCAGCTGGCACCCCGCCCAGGTCCGGCACGACGGGCATGGTTGGACGGCAACCGTCCAGCACCCTGCCGGTGCCGGCTATGCGTCCCTGCGGGCCACCGCCCGGGACGCCGCCGGTAACACGGTGACCGAGCGGATCATCCAGGCATACCGGATACGCTGAGACGTAACCCGTCGGGTCCGCCGCGAGTGCCGCGGACCCGACGGGACCGGCGGTCGTTGGCGTACAGAGCCTCGTTCAGCTCGATGCCCGACCGGTGGGCCGTCCGGCGCGCCGCCGACCTCCGCCTAACGAACCTCGGCCCTACACGAGGCGACGCAGATCGCCAGGACAGCAAAGGCGGACAGGGCGAATGTGCTGAAGCGGCGTCAGGAGCCACAGCGGCGGACCTGGTGCTGATCCAAGCTGACCTGGCCCTCGGCGGCTTTGAAGCTCTCTTCGATACTCCAGCGGATGCCCGCGACTCGCACGAGCTGTGCGAGTGTGGCCGGTTCGATGTCCAGCAGCGGTAGAAGGCCAGCTCAGGGTTGTTGCTGTTGCAGCAGATCAGGAGGCGGTGGTGGCCGCCGGCGTCGGTGCACATCGTCGAGCTAATACTCCAGCCGCACTTGCCTGATCTGGGGTTTCGGCAGCTCATTGGCATGATCGACGCTTGGCCGACACTGGCTGTGTGACCACGGGTGTCGATGTTATTCGGTGGGTGGGTTGTTTGGTCGCACCGTCTGTCTGTTGTGGTTACTGGCAGGGCGGGCAGGCTCCCGTGCTTGTGTTGATCGATGAGATTGTGGGCTGGCGGGCGGGTTTGGATGATCTGTTGGCGCGGTTCGCGCACCGGTTCGGGCGGGCGGAGCCGCGCCGGCAGGCGCTGACCTACCTGGTCGGGTCGTTGTCACCCCTGGCCGGCAAGAACGGCTGGACCTTGGCCGAGGCTGCCGGCGATGCGACGTCGGATCGGATGCAGCGGCTGCTCGACAGGTCGGCGTGGGATCCGGACGCGGTCCGCGATGACCTGTTCGCGTACGTGTCCGAGCACCTCGGCGACGACGACGGGGTGCCGATCGTCGACGAGACCGGCTTCCTGAAGAAGGGAATCAAGTCCGCCGGGGTGCAGCGTCAGTACTCCGGCACAGCAGGGCGGACGGAGAACTGCCAGCTCGGAGTGTTCCTGTCCTATGCCAGCCCGGCCGGGCGCACGCTGATCGACCGGGAGTTGTATCTACCCCGCGGCTGGTGCCACGACCCTGCCCGCCGCGAAGAAGCCGGCATCGCAGCGGGCATCGGGTTCGCTACGAAGCCCGCGCTGGGCCTGCGGATGCTCGAACGCGCCATCACCGCCGGCCTGCCGGCGCGGTGGGTCACCGGTGACGAGGCATACGGGCAGGACTCGAAGTTCCGAACGTGGTTGCAGCAGCAGCGCATCGGTTATGTCCTGGCCGTGCCCCGCAATCAGCGGGTCCCGACCACGGTGGGCAACTCCCGCCCGGTCGTCCTCGCCGCCAGCGCGCCGGCCCTGGCGTGGAAGCGGCGCAGTAGCGGCGACGGCGCCAAAGGGCCACGGCTCTACGACTGGGCCGTGGCCTCCCTACCCGACACGGTTGACGGATACGGCCACTGGCTGCTGATCCGCCGCAGCATCACCAACCCCACGGACCTGGCCTACTACCTGTGCTTCGGCCCCGCTGACACCCAAGACGAGCAGCTGACCCGGGTCGCCGGGACCCGTTGGGCGATCGAGGAGTGCTTCCAGACCGCGAAGACCGAGGTCGGCCTTGATCACTACCAGGTGCGTCGCTACGACGCCTGGTACCGGCACATAACACTCGTTCTTTGCGCCCACGCCTACCTCGCTGTCACCGCCGCGCAGGCCAAAATAGGGGCGCCGAATCCGATGATGGCCTCGTTCCTCTCACCCTCGGCGAGGTCCGACGTCTCCTGGCACACCTGATCACCACCGTCCGCCCCTTCGACTACATCCATCGATGGTCACGATGGCGACGCCGACACCAGTACCGCGCCAGAACCGCCCACTACCAGCGAAGACTTCAACTTCATCAGGTGCGGCTGGAGTATTAGGTAGCGGCCGGGGCGCGTGTCGTCAAGCTTGTGCCCCACAACAGCAAGCATGCCAGTGGGCCACAGGTCGGCAGTTGCTGCCATTGTGAGAGCGTGGAAGCGCGACGTTTGTTAGTGGACAAAACGCCGTTTCCGGACGATATTCTGACCAGACGGATGCGTGACCAGTTGACTTTTTTGGTAGAAATTGATCACTGAAGACGATCATGCGCCAATCACCGCTGGTCGCAGATCGGCGAAGGGAGAACGACGCGGAGCACTCGTGGCACCTGGCCACGATGGTGATGCTCCTAGCCGAGTACTCCGATGAGCCTGTTGATGTCTCGCACACGGTTCAACTCGTACTCGTCCACGATCTCGTGGCGATTTATGCCGGTGATACCCCGCTGTACGACAGTGCCGCCGAGGTTTATCAGCGGGCACGGGAGGAGGCGGCGGCCGAGGGGATCTTCGGTATCCTGCCTGAGGACCAAGCCCGCCGGATGCAAGCCCTGTGGGAGGAATTCGAGGAGCGCCGAACTCCTGAGGCCCGTTTCCAGGGCCCCGGAAAAGGCGCGGGGTGTCTGGCTTGAGGTGGTTGGTGTAGACGCGCCTGTGCTGGTGGCAACAGGGCGGGCATGACTGGTTCAGATGATCATCGAGGTTCCTACGCCTTGTCGATCGTCCGAAGTGAGTCATGCCCGCTGTGCCATCATCGCTGATCTCGTCCTTGTCCGGTGCACCGACTGTCACCGTGCCCGAAGCCGCTGCTGGGCTGCCCGCCGTGCTGGCGGAGTTGCCGGATCCCCGAGCCCGCCGTGGGGTGCGACATCGGCTGACCGTGGTGGTGACCGCTGCGGTGTGCGCCGTGGTGTCCGGCTACCGCTCCTACACCGCGATCGCCGAGTGGGTCGCCGACGTCCCGGCCGCGACCGCGCTCGCGCTGGGCATCGCCCCGGACTGGCGCCCGTCGGAGGCGATGATCCGCCGGTTGTTGCAGGCCCTGGGCCCGGACCTGCTCACCACGGCCATCAGCGGCTGGCTCGCCGGCCGGGCCGCAGCCACACCACCAGCCCAGCGGCGGGCGATCGCCGTGGACGGCAAGACACTAGGCGGCTCCCGCACCACCGACGCCGCCGCCCAACACGTCCTCGCCGCCTGCGAGCAGGCCACCGGTGTCGTTCTGGCCAGCACCGACGTGGAGGGAAAGACGAACGAGATCACCCGCTTCGCGCCGCTGCTCGACCAGATCGGCGACCTGCGCAACACCTTGGTCACCGCCGACGTGTTGCACTGCCAGCGCGATCACGTCGCCTATCTCGCCGAACACGGCGCGCACTGGATCCTGACCGTCAAAGGCAACCAGCCCAACCTGCACGCTCAACTCGCCGCCCTGCCCTGGCGGGCCGTCCCCGAAGCGACCCGCGACACCGACCACGGACACGGCCGCCGCGAGATCCGCACCCTCAAAATCCTGACCATCTCCACCGGAATCGACTTCCCCCACGCCGCCCAAGCCCTGCAGATCCGCCGCCGCAGACGACGCCTCGACCAGCCGAAACGGTTCACCACCGAGACGGTCTACGCCATCGCCGACCTGCGCGTACACGAAGCCAGGCCTGCCCAACTGGCCGGCTGGATCCGCGGTCACCGGTCGGTCGAGAACAAGATCCACTGGGTACGAGACGTCACCTACGACGAAGACCGATCCCAGATCCGCACCGGCACCGGACACAAGTCATGGCCGCCCTGCGCAACGCCGCCACCGGCGCACTCCGCACCGCCGACACCACCAACATCGCCGCCGCCAACCGCCACCACGCCCGCGACAGCATCCGCCCGCTGGCCCTACTCGGCATCACCTGACGACTTTGCCGGGGCCCTGACTGCCAACGCGAGCACGTCACCTACCTCGCGCAACGCGGCGCCCACTGGATCCTGACCGTCAAAGGCAACCAGCCCTACCTGCACGCCCAGCTCACCGCACTGCCCTGGCGGGCAGTCCCCGACGCCACCCGTGACACCGACCGCGGACACGGCCGCCGCGAGATCCGTAGCTGCAAGATCCTGAGCATCTCCACCGGCATCGACTTCCCGCACGCCGCCCAGGCCATCCAGATCCGCCGCCGCAGACGCCGCCTGGGCCAGCTGAAACGCTTCACTATTGAGACCGTCTACGCCATCAGCGACCTCCGCGTCCACCAGGCGAAACCGGCACAACTGGCGGCGTGGATCCGCGGCCACTGGTCGATCGAGAACAAGCTTCACTGGGTCCGCGACGTCACCTACGACGAAGACCGCAGCCAGATCCGTACCGGCACCGGACCCGAGGTCATGGCCGCCCTACGCAACGCCGCCATCGGTGCCCTACGCCTGAACGGAGTCACCAACATCGCCGCCTGAACGGAGTCACCAACATCGCCGCCTGAACGGAGTCACCAACATCGCCGCCGCCAACCGACATCACGCCCGCGACAGCACCCGCCCGCTGGCACTACTCGGCGTCACCTGACGACTTTGCCGGGGCCCTGGCTGGCCCGTCGTCATGCCGCACCGAGCGATTGCCGCAGGTATAGCGGCGAACCGTCAAACAGCGCCATGGCCTTGCCTTGACCCCGTCATTCGCGCGAGCCGACGCTCGCGGATTGAAGCACGCGCGGGCCCACGAACAGGGGGCTCAGCAGACGACCTGCAGCCAATACCTCCTGGCGACGTCGACGACGGCGCGCTGCACCTGAGGCGATGAGTTCCTGATTCTCGCCCGAATTATGCGGAATCGTTCTCACGAAGCCGCTCCGTCGTCTGTTTGAAGGCGGCGACCAATACTCTGCCGCGGTAGCGCGAAATGCCCTGCCGGTCGAAGTGTCAGATATAGTGAGGACTGAGTCGTATGCCGTTACGTCGAGGCGGATCGATCGTCTTTCGTATGGTCGTTTTGTTGGGAGTGGCGCTGGGGGTGGTTGGCGCCGTTCCAACTGCTGCGAGCGCCTACCCACGCGTCGAACAACTAAAGGACCAGGTCCTGGTCTTCCCGGCGATTCCCGCCAACCCTGGCACTTGTCAGCAGCGCACTATCTGGCTTGCTCGGGGGGTGTACGAATGGCGCCAGGTGAACTACCCGGCCAGGCTGAGCCCGTTACCTGCCAGCTACCGCACGATCGCGCTGGCCCCCGGCGACTACACATGGCGTGATTGCATCTGGCCGACCGCTCGAGGCTACCGGGTCGAGTCGGCGCTGACGCCGTCCTGGGGCGGGACGGCGCTCGCACAGGTCGACTGGCCCAATCCGGTCCTGGCGCCAGGCGGCCCTTTCTATGACTCGGTGCGCTGGGGCAGTACTCTGTTGTGGCTTCAACGAGACTGAGCCAAATGACGGCCGATGATTGTTGAGTGAGCCATCTTCATCCTGCGTAGCGGTTGGTTTCGACGTGGTGCAGGACGAGGATGGCTTGGACGATCGCGGTGGCTCGGCCTGGGCAGGATCGCAGCTTGACCAGGATCTTCCAGGTCCTGAGTGTGGCGATCGCCCGGTCTGCGCGGGCGCGGATCGCCGATAAGGGAATTTCGACATGTCAGGCGACAGGGGCCACCACGGCAGGGGCTGAATCGGCGCGTCCAGCCCAACCGCTCCGCGGAAACAGGCCCTTCCGAGCTCCTCTTCGCGGCTACTTGTTTCATTGACCTGCGACCGTGGCCCGGCCCGGCCAGGCTTCGGTCGAGGCGCTCGGGTTGTCGCTCTCATTTCGGCTGCCCACGCTGGTCGTGTGGCTCCATTTGGCCTGCGCGGCCCGGGCGTCGCCCCAGGGCGGGGAGAGGCTCAAGAGGGGTTTGCTCGGCTCGAAGTAGCGTTGCCCTCCCGGCTCGACAAACCAGGTGGATCGAGCATCGGAGGACGCGGTGAGTGGCATCTCAGATCGTGTGGTCATCGGGATGGACCCGCATAAGCGCTCCGCCACGATCGAGGTCATGGCCGGCGATGAGACCATCGTCGGCGGCGGCCGGTTCGACACCGACCGCAACGGCTACACGGCGATGAAAGTACGCCAGGCAGTGGCCGAACCGGGTCTGGGCGATCGAGGGCTGCCAGGGCATCGGCCGACACATCGCCAACCGGCTACTGGCCGACGGCGAACAGGTCGTCGACGTCCCGCCGAAGCTGTCCGCCAGGGCGCGGGTGTTCGCCACCGGACAGGGCCGCAAGACCGACGCCACCGACGCCCACTCCATCGCGCTGGTCGGCACCCGCATGGCCGGCCTGCGCCCGCTCGTCAATGACGAGCAGCTCGCCTTGCTGCGGATCCTGGTCGACCGTCGCCGCTCACTCGGTGAGGACCACACCCGGATGGTGTCCCAGCTGCACCACCTGCTCCTCGAACTCATCCCGGGTGGAGCGAAGAAGAGCCTGTCCGCCGCCCAGGCCAAAGCACTACTGGCCACGGTTCGGCCCCGCGACACGGTCGGCAAGACCCGACGCCGGGTCGCCGCAGAGCTGATCAGCGACCTCGAACGCGTCTACCGACGTTCCAAGGAAGCCGACAAGGAACTGAAAGAGCTCGTGGCATCCACCGGGACCACGCTGATGGGCCTGCACGGCATCGGACCCTCCGGCGCCGCCCGGCTGCTGGTCGAGGTCGGTGACATCACCCGATTCCCGAGCCGGGCCCACTTCGCCTCCTGGAACGGCACCGCCCCTATCGACGCGTCCTCCGGCGAGCAGGTACAACACCGCCTCTCCCGAGCCGGGAACCGGCAAATCAACCGGGCGCTGCACATCATGGCGACGGTTCAGCTCCGCAACCCCACCGAAGGACGCGCCTACTTCGACCGCAAGAAAGCCGCCGGAAAGACAACCATGGAAGCGATGCGAGCGCTGAAGCGACGCCTGTCCGACATCGTCTACCGACAGATGGTCGACGACGGGTTGCGTCCACGGAAGTGGTGTACGACTTGCCCGTGATGGGCGTGTTGCAGGCGATGATCAAGACGTTCGCGCAGGCGGTGATGTCCGCCGAAGCCGACGTGATCTGCGGCGCCGGTTACGGGCAGCGCAGCGACGGGCGGGTCAACTCCCGCAACGGGTATCGGGTGCGGGAGTGGGATACCCGTGCCGGGACGATCGACCTGGCGGTGCCGAAACTGCGCACTGGTTCGTACTTTCCGGACTGGCTGCTGACGCACCGCCGGCGAGCCGAACAGGCTCTCGTCTCGGTGGTGGCAACCTCCTATCTGCTCGGCGTCTCGACTCGTCGGGTGGAGAAACTGGTCGAGCAGTTCGGCGTCCGGCAGCTGTCCAAGTCGCAGGTGTCAGAGATGGCCGCGCACCTGGACGCGCAGGTCGAGGCGTTTCGTAACCGGCCTCTGGATGCCGCGTACTACACGTTCGTGTGGATGGACGCCCTGACAATGAAGGTCCGCGAGCATGGGCGCACGGTCAACGTCCACGCGCTGGTCGCTGTCGGCGTCAACGCCGACGGGCAACGTGAAGTCCTTGGTCTGGACGTCGCCTCCGACGAGGACGGCGCCGGCTGGTTAGCGTTTTTCCGGTCGTTGACCGCCCGTGGCCTGTCCGGCGTTCAACTGGTCATCTCTGATGCCCACCGCGGTCTTGTTGGCGCGATCGGCGCCGCCCTGCCCGGCGCGGCTTGGCAGCGCTGCCCCACCCACTACCTGCGCAACCTGCTCACGAAGGTCCCGAAGTCGGCCCAGCCGTGGATCGCCACCCTTGTTCGGACGATCTTCGACCAGCCCGACGCCGACGCTGTCCGAGCCCAGTTCGACCGGGTCGTGACCACGATCGAGGCGAAGTTCCCGGCCGCGGCCGAGCACCTCGACGCCGCCCGCGACGACCTACTCGCGTTCACCGGCTTCCCGCGCGAGATCTGGCGTCAAATCTGGTCGAACAACCCACAGGAACGGCTGAACAAGGAAATCCGCCGGCGCACCGACGTCGTCGGGATCTTCCCGAACCGGGCGGCGATCATCCGCCTCGTCGGCGCGGTCCTGGCCGAGCAAATCGACGAGTGGACCGAGGGACGCCGCTACATGGGCTTAGAACTCCTCGCCAAAGCCCGCCTCGTCATCGTCAACCCGGACCAACACGACACCGACCACGCCGATCCCAGCCCGATCGCCGCCTAACATCAAACCGGATCCCGCGATGGCCGTCTCTTACACCACCAGCGCGGACGTGACCCGACGACGCCACGACGGCCACGGCGACGGGCCCGGGAGGACAACGGGACACGACTACTGACTCCAGCGTGACCAGCTCACATCCCCATACCGGCTCTTCGGAGAAGTCACTTCCCGGACCCGCCGCACCCCAGCCTAGAACAACCCTCGCCGCGGCCTCTTGACACAGAGGGGAGCCTCGTGTTGTTCCTACGCGGGCGACTCACTCGGCCTTGTCGCGCTCATGCTCCACGTCTCCGACACGACAGGCCAGGCGTTGGCAGTCTCCCTTCTGTTGCTGGTCGGAGATTTCGCTCCATCCCTGTTGGGTCCCTTCACCGGCGCCCTCGCCGAGCGGCTCAATCTCCGGCGGCTGATGGTCGTCTGCGAACTCATCCAGGCTGCGGTCCTGCTGGTCATTGTGCTGACCCTGCCTCCACTGCCGGTGTTGCTGGCTCTCGTTGCGATCCGCGCCACCGCCTCGCAGATCTTCTAACCGGCGTCTCGGGCGGCGGTGCCCGCACTGGTCGGAGACCGTGACTTGGAGACCGCCAACTCGACCATCGGGTTCGGCTCCAGCGCAGCAGAGGCGGTCGGCCCGTTGATCGCCGCGGGCCTGTTCCCGTTGGTCGGACTGCGTGGTGTGCTGCTCGTCGACGTCGTGTCGTTCCTGGTCTCGGCCGTGCTGCTCGCGACGCTCCCCTTCACTCCCGCCGACGACCGGTGACGGGCGCCGGCGCGGTCGGTCTCGGACTGGTGGCCGGTTACGCCATGTTGTCCCGATGGGGTACGCGGGTGTCGATGCCGCTGCTGCTGATTGTGGGCTTCGCTGTCAGCAGTGTCGGTAACCTGCTGACCGGGCTCGCCTGGGCCGTCGCCGCTGCGTTCGCCCTTCAGGCCGTCCGGGGGTTGGGGTTGGCTGCCATGGACGTCGCCTCCAGCACGCTGCTGCAACGTACGGTTCCAGCCGGCATGCTCGGCAGGGTCTTCGGCAATCTGTATGGCGCAATCGGGGTCGCCGCCGCGACGTCCTACATCGCCGGTGGCCTGCTGCTGGACGCCACCTCCGCCGCGGTAACCCTGGTAGCCGCAGGTGTCGGCGGCCTGGTGGCCGCTGGTGTCGTCACGCTGCGATTGCCAAGGGCGGTGAGATGCGCCGAAGAGAGTGGCGCAACGCAGACGGAGTCCTCGTCAGCCACCAAATAGATTGAGCCTTTTCCAAGCTGATCTTGCGGGTAAGGGCGGGTGCGGCGAACCCGGCGATCGATGAGGGCGAGGTTCCAGGTAAGACAGCAGTCGACCAAGATCCGATGCCCCGACCGGGAGCCTCGCCTGTGCTGTCTTACCCCTCCACGATCCCGCTGTCCAGCCGGACCCTGAACCACCTCGCTGAGCGCATCCGAGCGCACCGCAACCAACATCGGTCCCGGTGGCGGCGTCTCACGCCTGGCCGGCAGGCGCTGCTGGCCCTGGCCTACCTGCGCAACGGAGACACCTACACCCGGCTCGCCGCCGGTTTCGAAGTCGGAGTCGCCACCGCCTGGCGGTACGTGCAGGAAGCAATCGTCCTGCTCGCGGCGGTCGCCGAGGACCTGGCCACGGCGATGCAGCGTATTCGACAACTGGCGTACGCGATCCTGGACGGCACGCTGATCCCGACCGACCGGGTGGCGGATCAGAAGCCGTACTACTCCGGTAAGCACGAGCGCCATGGTGTGAACGTGCAGGTCATCGCCGACGCCGCCGGCCGGCTCGTGTGGGCCTCACCGTGGCGAAGAACCCCCTCGGCGAGGTGGCGACCGACGGCTCGAAGTACGTCGTGGCTTTCATGGCAGAGCCCCCGCAAACACCCGTCGACGCCGTTCTGGATGGCGCTGAGATCGGCGACGACCGCTACATCGTCGACGGCACCGAGATGTACGTTTGGTGCCCACGCGGCCTGCGTGACAGCCCACTGATGACCATCCTCGGCAAGGCGAAGAGCGGGCCGTCGACCACGGTGCGCAACTGGAACACGGTGGAGAAGCTGCTCACGTTGATGGGATAAGACGCACAACCGGCCCGAAAGCCCCGTGCTACCTCAAGCTATCGACAAGGGGAACTGACCAGCCCCTTCCGTAAACCCCGAGCCACGATGAAAATAGCTCACTGGAACGCTTTACAGCACCAGATCGCCCGCAGTTGGTCTTCGGGTCGTACTGCCCATAGGACGTCAGCGATCACGCGCGTGGGAGCGTTCGACGAGATCGGCGAAGCCGGGCAGACCCCGCAGGCTGGCAAGGTCATCGTCCTCGGTCAGGAGATGGAGATGCCAGCCGTCGACGACAAACGCGGCACGCAGTGCTCGGTGGGCCAGGGCCGCCCGCACGACCCGCTGGATGCTGATCGGCGACAGCAGAATGCGCCGTCGCGGTTTGCGAGCGCGACGGCACCTTATCCGATCGCAAACATCACGCGTCGGCGTTGACGTTGAACTGAGGTCAGTGCGGCAGCGTACTGAATGGATTAACGGTGATGCTCTCTCTGGATCATGTCCGTCGGACGTGGGCGGCAAGGCTCGGAGGTCAGGATGGGCAGCGTAAGGCTGCGGGCGTTACTCGCCGCTCTTGTGGTGGTGCTGAGCGGACTGAGTGCACAACCGGCATCGGCGGCAGCGCCGGCGGGGAGAGAGCCGCAGACTGCGGCGATCACGGCGCCGCCGCCCGGCGCCGTGGCGTCGGCGGAGGCGCGTCGGACGGGTAAGGCGGTACCGGTGCCGACCGAGAGCGCGCCGGGCCGATCGGTGGTAGCCAACCCGGATGGCACGTTCAGTGCCAGCTTCTCGGTGTTGCAGCAACCGGGCTACCCGGCGTCGTACTCCCGGGTCGGCTGGTCTCTGGTTTTCGAAGGTAAGCCCGACCAGAACGGCTGGAACGGCGGTATCGACACCGACGGCGTGGCCAAAGTGGGTGAGTGTTACCCGTCTGCGGCCTGCAACGGCATCGGCACCGCACGTTCGTACTTCCGGTACGACACTAGTTTTCTCAACGGGCGGCAGGTCACGAGGGCGAAGTTGATGGCGCGTGAGGTGTATGCGCCGAGCTGCTCGCCGCGACCGGTGAACTTGTTCGCCACGGCGGACTTCGGCCCTGGCGATACCTACCGCACGATGGAGGCTCGGCGCGGCGGGTGGATCTATATGGACCAGCGGAACGTGGCCCACGGCTACAGCGGCTGCGGTGCCAGCGACGTGGAGTTCGACGCGCTCACCAGATTCACCAAGCCCGGGTTGGAGAACCGCAGCTTGACCGCCTTTGTCCTCGCCGCGGCCGACGAGAACGACGGTATGGCCTGGAAGAAGTTCCGGACCGACCCGAGCCTGAACGTAACCTACAACTCACCGCCTGATCGCCCGGACTACCTGGGCGCCGAGGGTGCGCCGTGTACGACGACCGGTGAGTCGTGGGTGAACCCCAACCGCGACGTGTCGACCCCCGCGCGCGGGCCGATCCTCTCGGCCAAGGCGTGGGACGTTGACGCCGGCAGCCAGACGCAGGTCGAGTTTCAGTGGAAACAGCGCTCGGAGCCCGACTCGGCAATCAAGACCGCCTACACCCTCTTTCAGGGTGGCTGGTCATTGGCCACTCTCACCGCCGCGCTGCCGTCTGCCGGCACCGAGACGGGCAAGAAGCTGCACTATCGGGCGCGGTCCTACGACGGCGGCGCCTGGAGCGCGCTCACCAGCTGGTGCAACGTCTCGATCGACCGCACGATGCCCGTACCCCCCCAGGCCGTCGAGCCGGTAGAGGCGACGAATCCCGCCAAGGCCGGGCTGCCAAAGATGTTCCGGTTCACCTCTCGACCGCCTGAGCGCGGCGAGGCACCGACAAGGGGTTTCCTGTGGGGCACGCACGTACAGGGCAGGTCTTTTGTAGAGATCAAGGCGGACGGCAGCGCACTGGTGCCGGTGACCGTGGCCGCCGGTGGTCCCGCCACGCTTTACGTTCGCACGGTCGATGCGGCGGGTAACGAGAGCGACCAGATCTCGCTGAACTACCACGTCGAGGCCGGTAATCCGGCTAGGGGATACTGGCCGCTCGACGGTCTTGCGGAGACTCAGGCGCGGGACTACGGAACAGGTGGCAATCACCTTCCGGTCGACCCGGCCAAGGTCAATTTCCGGGCCGGACGGCACGGGGACGGACTGCGCTTCGCGTACGCGCCTTCGGCAGTGCAGACGCAGCGGCAGGTGCTGGACCCGACAAAGCCCTTCACCGTGGCGGCGTGGGCGAGCCTGGAGCAGACCGGCGGGTACCCGACGATCGTCTCCCAGGACGGCGGCGTCACGTCGGCGTTCCAGCTGATGGCCACGCCAGACAACCGGTGGAGCTTCGCGATGTTCGACTCGAACACCGCCGGCGGTGGCTTACCTACCCGGGCGGTGTCGCCCACGGCGCTCAAGCTGAACACCTGGACTCATCTGACCGGCGTCTGGGATCCCGAGGCGAAAGAGGTTCGCCTATACGTCAACGGCATGCTGAGCGACACGAAATCCCGCGCCACGAACTCACCCTCGGCTGCGGGGCCGCTGGCGATCGGGCGGTCTCGGTGGGACAGCGCGCCGAGAGATTTCTGGAAGGGCACCGTCGACGAGGTCTACGCCTTCGACCGGGAGTTGCCGCCCAATGAGATCGCCGACCTCGCGACCGGGCCGGCCACCGAGGAGCTCTTCCTGCCGCTCGAGGAGGCGCAGCGCACCGCTGATCCCGCGGTCGACATGTCCGGCTGGTACCGGCGCGTGGCCGCGAGCAACGTGACGTTCGACTCCACCGTGCGACCGCTCGGTGACGCCAGCGGCTCAGCCAAGTTCACCGGCTCGACCGGTAGTGGCTTCAGCACGCCCTCGGTGGTCCGGACCGACAACAGCTTCACCGTGACCGCCCGGGCACGAGTCGACGAGGGCGCCGCCGGCGTGCGCACGGTAATGAGTCAGAACGGCGTGAACAACCACGGTTTCGCTCTGAAGCACGACGCCGCCAGAGGCTGGGTCTTCTCGATGTACCGCACCGACGACCCCGGGGCAACGCCCGTCGAGGTGGTAGCCCCGACGACGACCGGATGGACCTATCTCGCCGGTGTCTACAACGCCGCGACGAACAGCATCAGCCTCTACGTCGGCGCGCAGATGAAGGCTACGCCTGCTGTCGGCCTCCAGCCGTGGCACGCGGCGGGCGCGCTCACGATCGGGCGCGGCACCAGGGCCGGTGCGCCGGTGGAGCCGTGGGTCGGCTGGATCGCCGACGTGCACGTCTGGTCTGGGGTCCGGAGCTCCAACCAGATCGTGTCGGAAGCGATCCGGGCCTATACCGTTCGGGACCGGGCGGCCGAGAATCCGCTCAGCGGTCAGCTCTCGCGGTACTGGAGCTACGACGGCTACCACGTCGTCACCACCGGTGCGGTGCCCCCCACAGCGACGTTCGAGGGCCCTCTCGGGCAGTTGGCTCCCGAAAGCACCACAGAGCCCACGACAGAGCTCTACTCGTGCCGGACACACAGCAGAGACTATTTCCTGACGCAGGACCCGAACTGCACGGAAGGTGGCGTCACCGCCCAGTTCCTCGGCCGGCTTGGCAAGCTGTTCAGTGCCGCGCAGGCCAGCCAGCCGACCACGCCCATCTACCGCTGCCGGTTGGAAGGGCTGGGGCACTTCGTCTCCCGCCAGCAGGACTGTGAGGGCAAGCCTGGCGCCGTGAACGAGGCGCTGCTGGGCTACGCGCTGAACTACGGGAACCTGGTCGGCGCCCGCCGGGCCGGCGTCGGCGACCGTGCCTCGGCAGCGGCAGGTCTGCCCACCGACTTCCACGCCCAGCAACAATGGGGCTACGTGCCGATGCAGCATGTGGACGGCCTGTTGCCGACCCAGCTCTGCGCGCGGACGAAGAACGGGGCAGAGGACCTCTACCTTTCGACGGCGGCCGACTGCGAGCGCTCGGCGGATGCGACGGCTCGCGTGGTGATGATGGCCGGCGGGGTCTTCCCAGAGGACTTCCCGACAGTGACTCCAGATATGACCATGCTGTGGCGCTGCGAGGCCACGTCCGGCGACCGCTTCGAGTCGACGGACTTCGCTTGCGGCGACGTCGGCACCGTCGGCGACGCTGTGCCGCTCGGCTGGATCAGCACCTTCGTGCGATGACCACTGCGATGACCCACGCCTTAACCATGGAACAGGAAATCAGGATCCGATGAATCACCGCAGACTGCGCGGAAGTCTGGCGGCGGGGCTCACCGTCGTTCTCGCACTCGCTGCCGGCGCCACGGGCGCACAACCAGCGATCGCCGCCGCACCGGGCAGCCCTCCGCTGCCGATGAGCGTGAAGCCAGTGCCGATGGCGCCGGTCAAGGCCGGCCAACAGAAGACACCGAAGATCGCCAAGCCGGCGGGGCGCGCCGCGGCGGCTTGGCCGGCCGGCGGCGAGGCGGTACTCGACCTGGCCGCGGCGCAGCGGATGGCGTCGGCGCCGCGCTTGTCCGGACAACCGGCGGCAACCGCCACGGTGGGTGGCCTACCGGTGATCGTCGCACCCGCGGCTGGCGGGCCGGGAGTGGCCTCAGCGCCGCCGGAACGGGTGCGGGTGACGGTGTGGGACCGCAAGGCGACCGAGCGGGCGGACATCGACGGCGTGGTCGTCTCGGTGCGCCCCGAGGGCAGCACGCCCGGCGCCGGTAAAACCGCGATATCCATCGACTACTCGACGTTCCGGGAGGCATACGGTGGCGACTGGGCCACCCGGCTGCGGCTCGTCGCGCAGGCCGGGTCGGCCAAGCCCACCACCGTGCGGAACGAGCCGCGGGCGGGTCGGCTGTCCGCGCAGGTGGCGGCCGGCACCTACGCGCTGACAGCAGTGGCGGGAGGCGGCTCGGGCGACTTCGCGGCCACGCCGTTCGCCCCGACGGGCAAGTGGCAGGTGTCGACGTCGGGCGGCGGCTTCACCTATAGCTACCCGTTCCGGATGCCGCCCGTGCCGGGCGCGATGGAGCCGACGCTTGCGGCGACCTACTCGTCGCAACAGACCGACGGTCGCACGGTGTCGCGCAACAACCAGAGTTCGTGGCTGGGTGAGGGTTGGAACCTCGACGTCGGCTCGATCGAGCGTTCGTTCATGTCCTGCGCCGACAACCTGGGCGGTAACAGCAACCTCTCGACGAAGACCGGGGACCTCTGCTGGGACACGACGACTGAGAACGTCGCGATCGCTTTCGGAGAATCGTCGGGACCTCTGGTCAAGGTGAGCGAGGACGAGTGGCGTCCCCGCGTCGACGACGGCACGCGGATCCACCGGTACTACAACGCCGCGAACGGGGACATGGGTCTGGCCGGCAAGACCGGCGAGTACTGGGTGGTGTCCACCACGGACGGCACCAAGCACTATTTCGGTCAGAACGCCGACTCGGCGTTCAACGTGCCCGTGTACGGCAACAACCCGGGGGAGCCATGCAACAAGGCGACGTTCGCCGACTCCTACTGCCTTCAGACGTATAAGTGGAACCTCGACCGTTCGGTCGACGTGCACGGGAACGTCGTGCGGTACACGTACGAGAAGGAGCAGAACTTCTACGGCGGCAACCTCAATACCAGGCGGCACGAGTACAACCGCGGTGGCTTCCTGAAGCAGGTTGAATACGGCCTGCGCGAGGGCAGTGCCGCTCCCGCGCCGGCGAAGGTGGAGTTCGCCGTCGCCGACCGCTGCTTCACGGACTGCTCCCCGGGCGGGTGGCGGGACACTCCGTTGGACCAGGAGTGCGGCCCGGTGTGCCAGACAAACCAGAATGCGCCGACGTTCTGGACCAAGAAGCGGCTGACCGCTGTTACCACGTACCAGCACACCGGCAACGGTCAGTACGGCGACGTCGACCGGTGGGACTTCCGGCAGGAGTTTCCGGCGTTCCTGCATGGAGCCTCGGTGCTCTGGCTGTACGGGATCACTCACAAGGGTGTGTCCGGTGCCGCTGAGACGCGCATGCCCGAAGTGGAGTTCGGCCCGGTCGCGCTGGAAAACCGCGTCGACGTCTATGGCGACGACCTGACCGAGCTGTACAAGCCGCGTATCAGTACGATCACCAACGAGTCGGGCGGACAGACCCTCGTCACCTACGCGGACCAGTCGTGCCCGGCGCCGAAGCCTGCGGTCGACAACAACGGCAGCCGGTGTTTTCCGATGCGCTGGACGCCGCCGAGCCTGCCTGATGCCATTGACGACTGGTTCCACAAGTACGTGGTCGCCGAGGTCAAGGAGTACGACTCCTTTAGCGGCAACAAGCCGCTGGTCACCAAGTACACCTATCACGGCACTGCTGCGTGGGCGTACGAGGACAACCTGCTCGTGCCTGCGACCCGGCGCACCTGGTCGCAGTGGCGCGGCTACGAGAAAGTCGACGTCGTGGTCGGCGACCCCGACGTGAATGACCGCGGCAAGCCGACCTCGAGGAAAACCTACATCACCCATCGAGGTATGGACGGGGACAAGAAGACCGGCGGCACACGCTCCTTCAAGGTCACCGACACCCGGGGTACACAGGTCGTCGACCACGAGGCACTGGTCGGCCTGGCCCGCGAGGTCGCCACGTACGACGGCGCGGCCAAGATCACGAGCGCCATCACCGACTACGTGACCACCCAGGTGGTCGCCGGCAGCCCGTGGCGCTCGCACCGGCAGACCGAGAACACGGTCGTGACCCGCACGGCGCTGATGAGTCAGGTGCCAGCCGGCGAGCGGACAACCAGCCTCCGAACCAAGTTCGACGACTACGGCAACGTGATCGAAGCGCTCGACATCGCGGACTCTGACAAGCGGTGCACCACGAGCTGGTACCGGCCGAACACCGACAAGTGGCTGGTGAACCTGCCCTACCGACAGCGGACGTTGAACAGCGACTGCGTGGCCGAGGGGGCGACGCCGCCCTCCTCCTCGGTGGTGATTGACAACCGGACTTTCTACGACTCCGCCAACCCCACGCAGCCGCCGATCATGCCGGTCAAGGGCGATGTCACCACGACCCAAGTGGTCAAGGACTACACGAACAATCTGCCCAACTACCTCACCACCGCCACGTCGACGCACGACGAGTACGGGCGCGTGAAGAAGGTCACCGACCAACTGGCACGAGTAGCCGAAACCACCTACACCGAGACCAACGGACTGACCACCTCGACGACGACGACCAATCCGGCCGGTCAGGCGACGACCACCACCCTCGACCCGGCGTGGGGCGTGCCGATCAGGGTCGTCGAGCCGGAGACGCGGACCACCCTGGTGCAGTACGACGCCGCGGGCCGGACGACGGCCATCTACCGGCCCGGTCAGACCCCGCCCGACGGCAAGGCCGAGCAGAGGTTCACATACGAGCTCCGCAAGGACGGCCCGAGCTACATCTACACGGAGACCCTGACGCCGAACGCCACGTACGTCGGCGGCTACCAGCTGTTCGACGGAATGATGAGGCTGCGTCAGACCCAGGCACCGAGCCCGAAGGGCGGCCGGATCCTCACCGACACGCTCTACGACTCGCGCGGCCTGGTGGAGAAGATCCGCACGCCGTACTGGGACGACACGAAGCCGCCGACGCCGGACAAGGCTCTGTACCAGCCCGCAGCCGGGGCGTCGGTTACCAACACCGGCTATGCCTACGACGGTGCCGGTCGCCGGACCCTGGAGGCCTCCGTCTGGAAGGACGAGCCGGCGTTCAATGAGACGCGGACCTATTACGACGGTGACCGGGTCAGTGTCGTGCCTCCGAAGGGTGGCACCGTCACGACCTCCCACACCAACGCCCGGGGCCAGACCGTCAAGCTCGAACAGTTCCGTGCGCGGCCGGTCGACGGTGCGGTGCCCAGCGGCCCGGCCGACGTCACCGAGTACACCTACCACAAGAACGGCGGGCTGGCCCGGGTCAAGGACCACCTCGGCAACGTCTGGCGCTACGAGTACGACGACCGTGGCCGGCAGACGGCGGCATACGATCCCGACAGCGGTAAGACCAGCGCGGAGTACGACGACGTCGACCGGGTGAAGGCGACCGTCGACGCCCGCAACCACCGGGTCGAGCGGATCTACGACTCACTCGACCGGGTTCAGCAGATCTGGCTGGACAACGCGAGTACCGGGACGAAGGTCGTCCAGAATGACTATGACACCAGGACCGGCTACCACACGGCGTCGACCCGGTTCGTCGGCACCGCGCAGTACAGGCGGTCGTTCGGTGACTTCGACGCCGCCGGCCGACCGCGCCAAAAGACGCTGACCATCACCGGGGACAACACGTTCCCGCTGACCACTTACACGTCGGCGACCACCTACGCCGCCGACGGCACGCCATCGGCGTTCACCTATCCGGCGTTGGACTCACTGCGGATGCCCTCCGAGACAGTCAACAGCGCCTTCACCGACCTCGGTGTCCTGAACACGGTGTCGTCGCGGACCTCCACCTACGTTTCGGAGACGACCTACACCGCGATCGGCCAGCACGAACGGTCGGCGCTTGGCCCGAGGCCGGTCGGCACTGAGCCGGACAAGCGGGTCGTCCGAGATTCGTTCCACGACCTCAAGACCGGGCGACTGAGCGGCACGGCGATGCTGCGCAACGCCGACAGCTTTACCCTGCACCGGATGTCGTATGCGTACAACGAGATGGGCGACGTACTCTCCACCGCTACGCAGGCTGCCAACGCGAGTCTCACCGGGGTCGTAACTGACCGGCAGTGCTACGCCTACGACTACCTGCGCCGGATGAAGGAGGCCTGGACCACCGGCGCGACCGGGTGCCAGACCGAGCCGACGGCGGGCGACGTGGCCGGTGTGGGCGCGTACTGGAACAGCTACACCTACGACGAGATCGGCAACCGGACGTCAACCGTCAAGCGTGGCGCCGGCGGTGCCGGTGCCAAGACCGAGTTGTACACCTACCCCGCGTCCGGCGTGAACGTGGCACGCCCGCACGCGGTGACCAACGTGACCGGCACGACGGTGACCGGCTACAGCTACGACGCCGCGGGCAACACGGTGACCCGTCCGGACCCAACCGGGACCAAGACCCAGGCACTCACCTGGGACAAGCAGGGTTTGCTCACGAAAATCACCAACCCGGACAACACGGCGACGGAGAATATCTACGACGCCGACGGCAAGTTGCTCATCCGCAAGGATCCGGGCAACCGCGCAACGCTGTTCGTGGCGAACAGCGAGGTCACCGTCGACACCAGCACCAAGACGACCGTCGCTGCGGCCCGCTACTACCCGGGCATCGGCCTGCGAACGATGACGACCAATGGTCTGAAGTGGACGGCCACCGACCGTAACGGAACCGCGGTCGCCACTATCGACGCGAGCGTGCATGCGGTAACGCCTCGGCGGCTCGACCCGTTCGGCAACGACCGCGGCACCACCGGATGGCCCACCGCGACCCGTGGTTTCGTCGACGGCAGCACCAATCCCGCAACCGGCCTGGTCCGTCTCGGTGCCCGGGAGTACGACGCCAAACTCGGCAAGTTCATCTCGACCGACCCGATCGTCGCTTTCGCGGATCCACAGCGGTTGAACCTGTACGCCTACGCAAACAACAGCCCGGTCACCATGAACGACGCGAGCGGGCTGCTCTACAACTGCCCCGACGGCCGCTGCAACCAGAACACCAGCGCGAACACTGGTCCAGACCTGCGGAAACAGGGCATCGTCGCCCCGGTTCCCGACCTGTTCGGCAAGAAGAAGCAGTCCAAGGGCCCGGACTCCTCGACCGTCGCGGTGGCCAAGAAGCTCAAAGAAAAGCCCATCGTTCACGTCATCATCGAGGCCGGTGGTCAACTGCTACTCGACCTGCTCGGCGTGCAGGACGTGATGGACTGCCTCAACGGCGAGGGTTTCGGCTCGTGCCTGAACACCGTGCTGAACTTCACTCCGGCGAAATTCTTCAAGATCGCCGGCAAATGGGACGAGATCGTCACCACGGGTGGACGGCTCTTCAAGGCCGTCGGCAGATGGCGGGAGAATCAGAAGTGGGCCGATGACATCCTTGCAGCCGCAGCCGAGTCGTGCACGAAGCACAGCTTCGCGCCGGGCACCAGGGTCGTTCTGGCCGACGGCAAGTCCAAATCGATCGAGGACATCGACGTCGGCGACGAGGTCGTCGCGACCGACCCCGAGAACGGGAAGACGACGAGCAGGACGGTCACCAGGACCCACACCAACCGGGACGCCGAACTCACCGACCTGACCCTCACCACCGAGGACGGCACGGCCGAGATCAAGACGACCCAGCACCACCCGTTCTGGAGCGAGGCGCGCGGCGACTGGGTCGACGCGGGTAGTCTCCAGAGCGGCGAGCGGCTTCGTGCTCTCGACGGTACGACCGCCATCGTGCGCGCGGTGCGCAACCACGTCGGCGACAAGGTCATGCACGACCTGACCGTCGCTATGGTGCACACCTACCATGTGATGGCTGGCAACACGCCCGTCCTCGTCCACAATTGCGGGAACAAACCACCGAACCTCTCGCCTGAGGGAGCGGGTCGCGGGGGGGCCTTCAACCAAGCAAAGCGGGACTCGGGAATTCCAACCAGCCAGAGCCCGGATAGGACCTTGCCGAACGTTGACCGACGGGGGAATCCGCAGCCGGGTCGGAGCTACGAGTTCGAGGTGCCGGCCGAGGGTGGAGGGACCAAGACCATCCGAATTCGTGATGACGCGGGCGGGCATAAGTTTCCCGACGATCCATCGCAGAATCGAGGTTCGCACTTCAATACAGAGAATGGTGATCACTATGACTACTAGGCGCGTAGCGATCCATCGCGAACAGGTAAAAGGGTGGCCGATCTTTCACGGGCTGACCACCGCCAGCGATCTAGCTGCTATCAGCGTTGAGGTCACCCGCCCTTCTGGCCAGCCGATTGATCAAGCTGTCGAAAATGCATCCGGCATCCTTCGATCGTCATTGGCCGCGGCCCGGATCGCTGAGCAGCTTAAATTCGTGCTTGTGGTTGCTGGTGCGCCCATCAAGCCAACGGAGAGGGTAGCTGCGTACAGGGCGAAGCGCGAGAGGGTATGGGGCGTGCTGGAGAGGCAAGACATCTCTATTCCCGCCGGTCCTCGCCGTGACCTAGAGTACCCACTGGCTGATGATCGTTTCGGCCACGTCGGGAGCATTGAGTTCGAACTGAGCGACCTTGAGGCCGCACTGCGCGTTACCCGGCGTACGGATGCCGTTTGTGTTGCAACCCATCCGCTAGCAGAAGACCTGCTGCCCTCGTTAGCTCCTGCACTCGCTCAACGCATTCGTCCTGGCTCGCCGGGACTGCTAGTGGCATTGGTCCAACTGCATGTCAACTGGGCGTTTACGGCTCGGGCTTTCGGGCAGTTCGACGACCACTTGGCAGGCGTAGAGGTAATTGCATCGGACGCATTCCTCGATATCTTGGAGCCGATCATGCTTACTGAAGCGAACACTGGACCTGATCACAGGACCTAACGGTTGGTGGCCCCGTGCGCTGAAGGCGTCGCCGTCGGCTGGTTGCGATCAGTCGACGGCACCCCAACTTCGATTTGTGGCGGTGACGACGGCACCGACCAGGTGATCCACGATCTGCTGCCCTGCCCTGCCCTGCCCTGCCCTGCCCTGCCCTGCCCTGCCCTCTCCCTGCCAGGGCAGGGAGAGGGCAGGTCGTCGGGAGGATCCGAGCGCGGTCGTGTTGGACACCCAGCAGATCCGGGCCGCGAATCACGAGCCGGCGGCGACGACCGGCATGGTTGCCGGGAAGAAGGTGTCGGGGCGTAAGCGGGGCCTGGCCGTGGATGCGGCGGGGTTGATTCTTGCGGTCGTGGTGACCGCGGCGTCGGTGATCGACAACGCGATTGGTATCCGGCTGCTCGACAACGTCGCCGCGCGTACCCCGACGGTGAGCCGCGCCTGGGTCGACGCCGGGTTCAAGCAGGACGTAGCGCTGCACGGGGCCGTGGCGGACGTCGATGTCGAGGTCGGCAAACGTTTCGACACAGGGGTTCGTGCCGGTCCGCAAAAGCGGGCGATCGTCGAGCAGGTCAACGGCACGATGATACTGCTCCGCCGCCTCGCCCGCGAGAACGAGCGCCGACCAGAGTCTTCGGTGTACGAACCACGTGGGCGTCGACGGCGAACATCGTGCGCCGGCTGACCGGGACCAGCACAGCTTCTGGCGGCATCGGTGAATCTCCTACGGTCCTCGACCTGATCTTCGATCGGGAGACCACCGCACGCCGAAGGCATCTGCCTCGCCCTCGGCGTCGAGCCGTTGCCGAAAAACGTCGAAGGCACCCGCGCGAAGCTGAAACGAATGGTCAACCGATCTGATCGACCGCCACGCCAGGGTCACGGGTCACGGGTCACCCGCATGACGTCATCGCGGAACTCCCGAGGGTAGGGCTCGGGCACAGCGACATGCTTCCAGCCCGCGACCAGGCAAGCCGTCTGAGATGTCACTTATCGGTGCAGCAGAACCTAGGAAGGTGGCGGACCTAGCGGCCGGTGCGGTCACCCGCACCGGCCGCGCGGTCAAGACGTCATACAGGTACCCGGTCCAGGAAGCCGTGCACGGCAGAGATCCGGCCGTCGGTGATGATTGCGACGTCGAAACCGATGACGATCGGCTCGGCACCGCGTGGGCCGAGGTGCCAGGTGAACCGGGCCAGGTCGTGGTGCGCGTCGACCGTGCCGGCGAGGGTGAACTCCAGGCCGGCGAACTGCTGCTGTACGCCGGCGATCAGCGCGTCGAACTGGTCGCGTCCGACGACGGCCGCCAGCGGGTCGGTGTATGTCGCGTTGGCTGTCCAGACCTCGTCGATAAGGGCCCTGCGGGCGGTGGGGTCGGTGGTGTTCCAGGCGGTGAGGTACTTCTCGATCAGTTCCATGGCCGCAACGCTACGGGTGATCTGACGTGCGGGAATCGGTAGCGCTTAGGTACTGCCTACCTGTGTAGGGTGCGGGAATGTTGCACGGCCGGGTCCCAGAGCAGGATCGGATCGCAGCTATGTTGGCGCAGGCGCAAGCTGGGCTGAGTGCCGCATTGGTGCTGCGGGGCGGACCGGGCATCGGCAAGACCGCGCTGCTGGACTGGGCCGCCGCACTGGCGCCCCCGGCCGGTGGGCCGCTGCGCGTGCTGCGCGTCAGCGCCGTTGAGTTCGAAGCCGAGTTGCCTTTCGCAGGGCTGAGTCAGCTCCTGCGGCCCGGGCTCGATCACCTCGACCGGTTGCCCGAACCGCAGCGGCGGGCACTTGCCTGCGCCTTCGGGCTCGGCGGCGGCGCCCCGGCCGACCGGCTACTGGTGGGGCTTGCGGTGTTGTCGCTCCTGGCGGCCCTGGCCGAGGACGGTCCGCTGCTCTGCCTTGTCGATGACGCACATTGGCTGGACACCGTGTCCGCCGAGGCGCTGCTCTTTGCCGCGCGCCGACTGCACGCCGAGGGGGTCGTGATGATCTTCGCGGCCCGCGACGGGGTCTTTGCCACTCCCGGCCTGCCCGAACTGACCGTCGGCGTGCTCCCGCCGGCCGAAGCCGTCCTACTGTTGGACCCGCAGCTTTCTCCCGGTATGCGGATGCGGGTGCTCGGCGAGGCGCAGGGCAATCCCCTGGCGCTGATCGAGCTACCCCGCGTTCTGCAGGTCGACGACGCCGGCGGACCGCTGCCGCTGACCGATCGATTGCAGGCGGCGTTTAACGGTCAGGTCGATCGGCTGCCCGCCGCCACCCGGGTGCTGCTGCTCGTAGCCGCCGTCGAGGACACGGCTGATCTGAACATGCTGTTGCGCGCCGCCGCTCTCTTGAGGGGCGGTCCGGCAGACCTGCGGCTGGCGGAGGAGGCCCGGCTCATCGAGATCACGGGTCGGCGGCTGCGGTTCCGGCACCCGCTGGTCCGCGCAGCGGTGCACGCTGCCGCGACGTATGGGCAGCGGCTGGCCGTGCACCGGGCGCTCGCGCGGGTGCTCACCGCCCCTGAAACCGCCGACCGGCGGGCCTGGCACCTCGCCGCGTCCTCGGTCGGCCCGGACGAGCAGACGGCCGCCGCCCTGGAACGCACCGCCGAACAGGCCCGTGGGCGCAGCGGCTACCGCGCGGCACTGGCGGCGTTCGAACGCGCCGCCGAACTCAGCGGTGACGAGGCCGCGAAGGCACGTCGGCTGCTGCTGGCCGCGGAGAGCGGCATCCAGTCCGGGCATCTCGCCGACGCGGTCCGTCTCGCCGAGCGCGCTGCCGGCCTGGTGAACGAGCCGACCTTCCATGCCCAGGTGGCCTGGGTGAAGGGGCACGCCTGGTTCTGGCAGGGCGGCTACCAGACCGCCTACGACCTTATGACTCGGGGGGCGACGTTGGATCCCGCACGACGGGACGCGCTGCTGGTAGCGGCGTTCCACCCGGCCTGGTACCTCGGAAAGCCGCACCTGGACGCCTGTCTCGACCAGCTCGCGACACTCGACCATCCGGTGGCTCGATACCAGGTCGCTGCAGTGCGAGGTCGGCCGCTGCCGATGGCCGAGATCACCGCCGAGGTCAGCGCCGAACCTCGCGACCGTGTGCAGCTCTGTGGGCTCGGCTTCGTCGCCGGTCAGGACGCCGAGACATACGAGCTGGCGTCCGGCCTGGTGGCTCGCTGCCGCGCCCAGGGAATCCTCGGAATACTGCCCACACTGCTGTTCTTCCTCGCCGAGGCGGAGCTCTTTCACGGCCGGCACCGGGATGCCGAGGTCAGCCTCGACGAGGCGGTTCGGGTCGCTCGCGACGGTGACCAGCCGCTCTGGGTCAGCCAACTGCAAGCCGTCCAGGCGATCCTGGCCGCAATCGCCGGCGACGAGCCGCGCTGCCGAGAGCTCACGGCTTCGGCGCTGAATGGTGCCGCAGCGGGCGCCGAGCCGGCCGGCCGGGCCTGGACCCTGTGGGCTCTGGGTCTGCTCGACCTCAGCCAGGGTCGAGCCGAGGCCGCCGTGGCCTCGCTCGCGGCGCTGCAGGAGAACCCGTACGCCCACCAGGTGTGCGCGTATCGCAGTGTACCTGACCTGGTTGAGGCGGCCGTCCGGGCTGGCCTAGCCGAGCAGGCGCAGCAGGCGTACGGCCGCTTCGCAGCCTGGTCGAAGCGGTTGGATCAGCCATGGGCGCAGTCACTGGCGTACCGCTGCCGAGCCCTGCTCGGCGGCGACGAACAGGATTACCAGCTCGCCCTCAAGATCGGCGGTCGCCCGTTCGAGCAGGCCCGCACCGAATTGCTGTATGGCGAGTGGCTGCGACGCGCCCGACGCAGGACCGATGCCCGCGTGCAGTTGCTCCGGGCGCTGCACACGTTCGACCAGTTAGGTGCAGCGCCGTGGGCAGCGCGGGCGCGCGGCGAGTTGGAAGCCACCGGATTGCGTGCCCTGCAGCCCACCACGTCAGCGGCGGCTGACCTGACCCCACAGGAGCTGCAGATCGCCCGGCTCGCCCGAGAAGGACTGTCGAATCGGGACATCGCCACGCAGCTCTTCCTCAGCCCCAAGACGGTCGCCTACCACCTGTACAAGGCGTACCCGAAGCTCGGAGTCACGAGCCGGGCTGAGCTGACCGTCCTGGCCCTGTGATGTAGCCGCGTTACTGCGGTGGTCAGGTCGGTTCGGAGCTGAACCCATTGTCCGATCCAACTGCCGATGGTCGTGCTGCTCGCCTGGATCGCCGCACTCGCGGGGCACCGCCAGCTGGCGAGTGGAGACCGGCCAGGCCTGCGACGATGGCGTGTTCGGCCGGCGAGATGGTCATGGTGCTGTGCCCGTCAACGCGGCCCTACCTCGCTGACCAGGCCCGGACACGGCGAGCACGGCCGGTCATCGTCGGTGCCGTTGCGGCCTGTTTGGCGCTTAGTGGTCCAAGCCGTAAGTCCTTCGGGGGTTATGCGGCCAGGGCGAGTGCGGCAGGCTGGTGATCGCAGCCGGTGGGTTGCTGGAGGTTTTGCTCTTTCTGTTCGTGTCGCTCGATCCGGGCCATGAGGTCCTCGAGGTCGGCGGGGTGAATTTCCATTTGAAGGGCCGGGCGGTCGCGTTGTAGCGCTGCTCGAAGGCGGTGAGTCGGTCTTCGACCTGGTCAAGGCTGGTGAAGTCGTTGGGTGTCAGGACTTTGCGCTGGATGATGGAGAAGTAGATCTCCACTTGGTTGAGCCAGGAGGCGTGGATCGGGGTGTGGATCATGACCGCGTTCGGGAACCGCGCCGTGAGCCGGTCGGCTGCGGCTTGGCCGCGGTGTGAGGAGCCGTTGTCGACTACCCAGAACACCCGTTTCGCCGACGCGTAGGGCTCTTGGGTCATGACTTGTTCGACCAGGGTCATGAACGGCAGGATGCCGGTTTTCGCGTTGTGGTGGGAGAAGACGCACGCCTGGTGGACGTCGTAGGCGGCCAGATACGCGAGAGCGCCTTTGCGCTGGTATTCGTGGTTGACCCGCATCATCCGGGCGACGCCGGGTGCCAGGGTGGGGTGGCAGCGGCAGCGGGCCTGGATGCTGGTCTTCTCGTCGCTGGAGATCACGTACTCGTCGTCGCCGAGCGGGACGCCGTCGAACGTGCGGGCGTGGAGGTCGAGTACGCGGGTGGCTTTGACGGCGAACTGCGGGTCGCGGATGAAGATCCAGGATTGGTGTTGCCAGGGCTTGATCGTGTCGCGGGCCAGGATCCGGCGGATGGTCGATGCCGAGATCGCCGGGGTGATGCCCCGGTCGACGGCCTCAGCGGCCAGGTCCGGGCAGCTCCATCGAGATAGTGGTGTGCCTGTCTCGGCCGGCAGCTGGCAGGCCAGGGCTTTGACCTCAGCGATCTGAACCGGCGTGAACCGGGTCGGTCGTCCGGGCCGGGGTCGGTCGGTGAGGCCGGCGAGGCCTTCGTCGGCGAACCTGCCTCGCCAACGGCGCACGGTGTCGACGGTGACGTTATGCCGGCGCGCGATCACGGCGTTGGAATGCCCACGGGCCGCATCGCAGATGATCCGGGCCCGGATGACCTGGTGATAGCCGGCGGTGTGGGAGTAGGCCAGGGCGGTGAGCCGCTGTCGTTCGGTGGTGGTCAGCGTGATGGGGCGTGCGTGAGGGACGGGCACTGGCCAGCTTCCATCGAAGGCGATCTTGTTGAGGGCCGGACGAGGATGCCGGTCAGGCGTGCCGGAACCCGGCAGGACACGCCGGAAAGGCAGGATGTGAACCCATGCCAGTCATTCCTGCTTCCACCAAGACGTCTCTGCCGCAGCGGCTACGGGCCCGGGTCAGGCAGAACTGGCCGCAGCTGGCCGAAGTGCACGTGCGCTACCACGGTCAGTTCGCCTACGTCACCGTCGAGTTGACCGGCGGTGAGCAGCTGCCGGTGATGCGACTGCGTTACAGCGGCTCCGCCCACCGTTGGAGCCTGGCCACCTACCGGGCCAGCAACAACAGCTACGAAGACCAGTACTGGTTCAGCGGCACCACCGAAGAAGCCCTCGACTTCGTCTGCGACGTCCTCATCAGCCCCATCACCGACTGGCCGCATCGAAGTCCCGAACCGTCAACCCCCGAAGGACTTACGAACTGAAGCACTTAGATCCACAGACCCCTGCATGGTTTGAGGGCGGGCGTGTGCAGGAGGTACACCTGTTTGTTGAAGTAGTTACTCGCGATGGGCAACCCGGTGTTGCTCCAGCCACGACATAGCGGTGTAGGAGGCACAGCTACATGAGGAGTGGAAGATGCGGGTGTTCGGACGATCGCCGTGCTGTTGGTGGCCGGTGGGAGGAGAGGGCCAAGGATGCCGCTGAGCCGGGGAGTCGCCGAGCGGGCCACGGCCGACGCCGAGTACACCGATTGCGTCCGTGCCGGTCTGCCGCGGTGGCGTCGGACGGCGTATCTGATGTGTGGTGACTGGCATCAGGGCGACGACATTGTGCAGCGGGTGCTCACCGAGTTGTACCGCAATTGGCCGCGGGCTCGGCGGGCCGACAACCTGAATGCGCTGGTCCGCACGATGCTGTTGCGGCGGTTGATCGACGAGCGGCGGCGCGGTTGGGCCCGGGTTCTGCTCACCGATCTGCTACCGGAGCGGCCCGCACGGGCCGCCCCGGATGTTACGGAGCGGCTTGATGTTGTGGCGGCGCTGCATCAGGTTGCGCCGCGGCAGCGGGCTGTCCTTGTGCTGCGGTTTTTTGAGGATCTGACGGTGGAGGAGACGGCGCGGGTGCTGGGTTGCGCGCCGGGGACCGTTAAGAGCCAGACTGCTAAGGGTTTGGCGACGCTGCGTGGGCTGCTCGCCTCCGGCGGAGATGACGTGTTGAACGGCGACGCGGGTGGCGTGCCGACCGAAGTTCTGCCTTGCGGGAGTTGACCATGATTGAGGAAGTAGATGTGGCGCGGTTGATGCGCGCCGAGGTTGAGTCGGCCGAGGGGCCGTCGGACGTTCTGAACATCGAACGGGCGATGATCATCGGGCGGCGGCAGCGCTGGTACGCCCCCGGTGCGGGTGCCGCACTGGCGGTGGCTGCTTTGGCTGTCGGCGCTGTCACGGTGCCGGGTCTGGTCGCGCCGGACCGGCCCTCGGCGCCGTCGCTGGAGCTGGTCGGCGCCCTAGCTCCGCTGCAGCCGTACACCGGGCAGGTGCCAGCGCCTGCCTCGTCCCGGATCCCGGCCGCGTTGAAGACCGTCGACCCGACCGTCCAGTACGCTCGGTTTGGTTGGCTTCCGTCGGGCTTGGACAGCGTGCAGTACCAGGCGGGCCTGCTGCTGAGCGGCCCGGGAGTCACTCTGATCGGTCATGCCGCCGGTTCGCCAAACACTAGCTGGTCAGGGGTGTCGGTCAACCTCTACCCGGAAGGCGTAACGCCCGCCGCGCCACAGGTCGTCGGCATCGACGGACGGGCGCCCACCGTGAGTACGGCGCCCGCTCCCGACGTGCGGGGCGCAGCGGCGACCTTCACCCAGTACGACGTCGACGGCACCGACCAACTTTCCCTTCGCTGGCAGTACGCCCCGGACGGCTGGGCCGAGGTCCGGGTAGCACCCTGGGCAACGGGGCAGGATGCCCGCGAGATCGCCCTGCACGTGGCGCAGAAGTTGACGTTCAGTGCGACCGAGCGGGTGCGGATGCCAGCCCAGATCACGGACGTGCCGCAGAATCTGCGGCCGATCCTGACCGACGTCAGCGGGCCGCTGACCTCGAAAGGCTGGCGCTGGCACACTTTCATCGAGTACAGCGCCGAATCCCCGGCGGCGGATCCCGGCGTGCAGCGTGCGAAAACGCTGAACGTCGGCTTCTCCCCTTACTCTGAGATGACCGACGAGATCCGGGCCGAATTGAACGGTAAGGAGCCCCTTCAGCCAAACACCACCATCGACGGCCATCAGGCACACTTCACCTCTGGCGGTGATCCGGACTGGAACGAGTCGCTGACCGTGTACAACGTGCAGGGGCTGACGGTCAGCATCGACGGACAACGCGGGACGCTCGCTGAGCATGGCACCAAGGCTCTGTTCCAGCAGCTCGACCTCACCGGCGCCACGCCTAGCTGGCGCCCCGCACTGGTGGCCGACTAACAAGGCGCAGTCACCGCCTCGGAACTCGCCGGTCCGCACCGACTGGTCCCGGGGCGGTCCACGCTGCTCTCCGTTCTGCCCGGTCCTGACCGTCGCTATTTGTCGGTGGCCGGTACTGCGGGGATGGCGCCACCTTCCTAAGTGCCCGGCCCGCAACTCAAAAAAGCAGGCCCGCCCCTATCAACCAGCTCGCCGATGACCAGCGCAAACAGCTCGGGGAACAAGGAGTTGAACAGGTCAGGGCCCCTTCGGTATGAGCTATCGCACAAGGCCAAAAGCAGTCCGCAGGTATAAACGAATGCGGGCAGGGCGGTCCGCCAAAACTTGGGCATGAACAGCAAATTCGCTTGAATGATCCCTTGGCCGGGGTGCGGCACCGGTCGATTGCGGAAGTTGACAGTATCCCCGTATTTCAAGTCGAACGAACGCGCGCCCGTAACATGTCAATCGCCTGCTCGTCGGCGGAACGAGGATGATGGGCTTAATAAAGTTGCAGCGCGGAGGAGTTCTTCGTGCCGTCTCGCAGGCATACGCAATCGTACCGACATACGTAAATTAGCCCGATTGACGCATATCGCAGCAATAGAATTCGACTAATGGAAGGTTGTTGTGCTAATGGCGAACCCGGAACGGTTTCAGTTGCAAGTAGGCGACGTCTCCCTGTCGGGACAGTTGTGGGTTCCGACTGGTTCGGTCGCTGATCCGCTCACGACAGTTCTCGTCACAGGTCCTTCTTTAGAAAGCCCTCTCTTGCGACTTAACGCGCAGCGGCTAGCGGACGCAGGTTACCTTTCCTTCGTCCTGGACCGCATGCCGAACGCGCCCGGGGACCAATCTGCGCTAATATTCGCGGCAAGCCGAGATCTGGCAAACCGACATCCGGCAAATCCCGCTCACCATGGCGTCTTGAACTTAACTGCCGATCCCAGGATCAGATCTGAAGTCCGCCATTGGCGGTGGCAGCCCCCTCATCCTGACGCCACTACCTGGTGACAAATCTGACCTATGATGGTGGGCGTGTCTGTGGCTGTGTCGTCTCGCCCGTCTCCGCATGTTCTTGAGGCGGTGTTGGAGCGGTTGACTTACGTCAACGAGGAGACCGGGTACACCATCGCCCGGGTTGCGACTGGGCGTGGTTCGGATCTGTTGACGGTGGTTGGGGCGTTGCTGGGGGCGCAGCCGGGGGAGAGTCTGCGGTTGCAGGGTTGGTGGTCGTCGCATCCGCAGTATGGCCGGCAGTTCGAGGTCGTCTCGTACACCACTGTGCTGCCGGCGACGATCCAGGGGATCCGGCGTTACCTGGGTTCGGGGTTGATCAAGGGTATCGGGCCGGTGTTCGCCGAGCGGGTCGTGGAGCATTTCGGCGTGGACACGTTGCAGGTCATTGAGGATGAGCCGGGTCGGTTGGTGGAGGTGCCGGGGCTTGGTCCGAAACGCACGGCGAAGATCACCGCGGCGTGGGCGGAGCAGAAGGCCATCAAGGAGGTGATGGTGTTCCTGCAGGGTGTCGGTGTGTCCACGTCGATCGCGGTGCGGATCTACAAGAAGTACGGTGACGCCTCGATCGGCGTCGTGAAGAACGAGCCGTATCGGTTGGCCGCCGATGTGTGGGGGATCGGGTTCAAGACCGCTGACACGATCGCCCAGGCTGTGGGGATCCCGCATGACAGCCCGCAACGGGTCAAGGCAGGTTTGCAGTACACGTTGTCGCAGGCCACGGATAATGGCCATTGCTACCTACCCGCCCCGCAGCTGGTCGCGGACGCGGTGAGGATCCTCGACGTGCCAGCCGAGCTGACCGTCCGCTGCCTCGATGACCTGGTTGGTGAGGAAGGCGTCGTCCGCGAGCTGCTACCCGGTGCGGATGGGCCGGTTGCGGCGATCTACCTGGTGCCGTTTCACCGCGCGGAACAGTCTTTGGCTGGTTCGGTGTTGCGGCTGCTCGGTGGCCGCGCGGACCGGATGGCGCAGTTTGTTGGCGTCGACTGGGACAAAGCATTGAGCTGGCTGAAGGCACGTACTGGCACCGCCCTGGCGCCGGAGCAGGAACAGGCCGTCCGGTTGGCGTTGACGTCGAAGGTCGCCGTGCTGACCGGGGGTCCTGGCTGCGGTAAGAGCTTCACCGTCCGTTCCATCGTCGAACTCGCCGCCGCGAAGAAAGCGAAGATCCTGCTCGTCGCGCCGACCGGGCGGGCCGCGAAACGCCTCGCCGAACTAACCGGTCAGCCCGCCGCGACGGTGCACCGGCTGCTGAAGCTGCAACCTGGCGGGGAACCCACCTACGACCGGGACACACCCCTGGACGTTGATCTGTTGGTGGTGGATGAGGCGTCCATGCTCGATCTGATCCTGGCCAACAAACTGATCAAGGCCGTTCCGCCCGGGGCGCATCTGCTACTGGTCGGTGACGTCGACCAGCTGCCGTCCGTCGGCGCCGGGGAGGTGCTGCGGGACTTACTCGCCGCCGAACCGGTTCCGCGGGTTCGGCTCACGCAGGTGTTCCGCCAGGCCGCCGGATCCGGGGTGGTCAGCAACGCCCACCGGATCAACGCCGGCCGGCCGCCGATCGTGCAGGGCATGAGCGACTTCTTCCTCTTCCCAAGCGACGATACCGAGGCCACCGTCGCGTTGACCGTCGATGTCGCGTGCACCCGCATCGCGAAACGCTTCGGGTTGGATCCGCGCCGTGACGTGCAGGTCCTCGCTCCGATGCACCGCGGCCCCGCCGGAGCAGGTGCGCTGAACACCCTGTTGCAGCAGCAGCTCACCCCAGCCCGGGAGGGCATGCCGGAACGCCGGGTCGGCGGGAGGGTGTTCCGCATCGGCGACAAGGTCACCCAGGTCCGCAACAATTACGACAAAGGCCAAGCAGGGGTGTTCAACGGCACCATCGGGGTCGTCACCGCCCTGTCCGCCGACGAGCAGAGCCTGACCGTGCGCACCGACGAAGACGAACTCATCGACTACGACTTCGACGAACTCGACGAACTGGCCCACGCCTACGCGATGACGATCCACCGCTCGCAGGGCTCCGAATACCCGGCGGTGGTCATCCCGATCACGACCAGCGCCTGGATGATGCTGCAACGCAACCTGCTCTACACCGCCATCACCAGAGCAAAGAAACTCGTCGTCCTCGTCGGCTCCCGGCGGGCATTGGCAGCGGCCGTACGCACCGTCGGCGCGGGCCGCCGCCACACCGCCCTCACCCACCGACTCGACCCGCAAACAACAGGGTCTGTCGAACAAACGGTGTAACCCGACTTGTTGAGGGTTACTTGCGGCCTGCGGGCAGGCGTCTTTCGAAGGCCATATCGAAGGCGTTCAGGGCGGTTTTCCAGCGGATGGACCATTGCCGGCGGCCTTGCCCGGTCGGGTCGAGGCTCATCACCGCGAGGTAGACGCACGTGAGGGCGGCGCCCTCGTTGGGGAAGTGGCCGCGGGCTCGGACGGCGCGGCGGATGCGGGCGTTGGTGGAACAGATGACGGTGCGGATCTCGAGGTCGTAGAGCCTGTCGCAGAATGACGATGGCTGGGCGGGTCAGGCTGGCTTGATCGCGCCGTTGGCTGGGCTGTCCCCGGGCTGGTGCGTCAGGCTGCTGCGGTGTGGATTTTGCGGATGTTGTAAGCGGCGGCTGCGAGGTTCAGTTCGCTTCGGGCGGCCGCGATTCCT
>NZ_JBEXGE010000052.1:0-36974 GCF_040607155.1 Micromonospora sp. NPDC005324
ATCTGCTCCCGCTCCAGCGGGCTCAACCTCAACGCCATAACCACCCCAACGAAGATCACGGAAGGGTGTTGCAACCACCAGTTGAGCCCGCCCGCAGGACGGAAACTGTCCAAGATCTACCCTGGCGATGCAGCGTAGTGAGGTGATCGGCGCCGAGTGATCCGATCGGCTGGCGGGTAGACGCCACTCGCCCCGACGGCACTCGTCCGGGTGACGGCGGCCGTCCGGGGGGCGTCGCTGACCCGGACGCGGCCGAGGGGCGCCGCGGTGGTGCGGGTGCTGCTGCCGAACAACTGTTGACGGCGCCGCTGGCGGGTCGGCAGAAGGGCACCTTCGTGCTCGCGGACGGGCTGTCCTCGTTCGAGCTGCGGGTGGCCGAGTTGGGCGATGACCTGTACCGGATCAGTACCCCGGCCGGCTCGGGTGTGGCGGGCCGACCGGCGGTACAGGGGGAGACCGTGCGGCTTGACCTCGTGGAGTCCGGTACGCGCGGGCCACGGGCCGTGCGCGTGTTGCTTAACGAGCGGGTCGCCTGGCGTCTTCACCTCGTCGGCGGGGTGAGCAGCCAGGTGTTGGACCTGACCCGGGCCTGGCTCCTCGGTGTGGAACTCGCCGGCGGTTCCAGCCGCACCGAGATTCTCCTGCCACCGATCACCGCCGTCGGCCCGGGCAATCCCACCGGCCCGGGCTCAGACCAGCCCGCCAGCATCCTCACCGTACGGCTCACCGGTGGGACCAGCCAGCTCGACGTCCGGGTCCCCGGGGAGACTCCGGTACGGGTGCGGGCGGGTGCCGGTGCCGGCTCGGTGGTGGTACGCGACGACCGCTGGGATGGGGTGGCCGCGGGCTCGGTGTTGGGTACGCCGGGTTGGGACCGGTCGGCGGGGCGCCTGTACCTGGACCTGGTCGCCGGCGCCAACAGCGTGCTGGTCTCCTCCAGCAACCGATGAACCCAGGCCAGTCCACGCCAGGCCACCCACGCCAGGCCGACCTACGCCGGGCCGACCTACGCCAGGCCAACCCCATGGCCACGGGCTGGTGAACCCCGTCCGCCCGGCCGGAAGCGCCGCGGTCGCGAACGGGCGTGCGCGTACAGTCGGGCGGTGGAGCGTACTGAATCAATGCTGGCGCAGACCCGACCGCCTGGCGTGGCCGACGTCGATCCCGGCAGTGTGTTGTTGCCCGGCCACGACGTGCCGTTGGGTCGGTACACCACGGTGCGGCGGCTGCTTCCGCAGCGCGCCCGCCGGATGGTCGGCGCGTGGTGTTTCGTGGATCATTTCGGCCCGGACGATGTGGCGCAACGGCCCGGCATGGAGGTGCCGCCGCACCCGCACACCGGGCTGCAGACGGTGACCTGGCTGCTCGACGGGGAGATTCTGCACCGGGACAGCCTCGGCAACGTGCAGCCGATCGTGCCCGGCCAGCTGAACGTGATGACCTCCGGGAACGGTATCGCCCACTCGGAGCGCTCGCCGGCGACCCATCCGCCGGTGATGCACGGTGTGCAGCTCTGGGTGGCGCTGCCGGACCCGGCGCGGGCCGGAGCGGCCGATTTCGCGCACCACGCCGACCTTCCGCGCTGGCGGGACGGCGATCTGGACGTCACAGTGCTGGTCGGCGAGTTCGCGGGGCAGCGGTCGCCGGCGGTGGTGCACACCCCGCTGGTGGGGGTGCAGCTGGAGCTGCGCGGTGAGGCGCCGGCGACGATGGCGTTGCGGCCGGATTTCGAGTACGCCGTGCTGGCGATGTCCGGGTCCGCGGAGGCGGCCGGGGTCGGGTTCGAGCCGGGGGCGCTGCTGTATCTGGGCTCGGGCCGCCGGGAGTTGACGGTGCGTGGCGGGGCCGGGGCCCGGTTGCTGCTGCTGGGCGGTACGCCGTTCGAGGAGCCGTTGGTGATGTGGTGGAACTTCGTGGGCCGGTCACATGAGGAGATCGCCGCCGCCCGGGAGGACTGGATGGCCGGCGACGGGCGCTTCGGTGTGGTCGCCGACGATTCGGCGCCGCCGCTGCCGGCGCCTGCCCTGCCCACGACCCGCCTCAAGGCCCGCGACCGCACCGGCGGCCTGCACGGCTGACGACGACGCCCGCCCGGGGCGCTGGGTGTGTGGCTGGTGGCGGCGCGGGTAGTCGCCGCCATGGCGACCAGTTTGATCACTCCGATGGCGGACCGTAAACGTCTGGCGCGTCGGCTCGCCGGTGGCGGGCGGGGCTTCGCCGAGCAGTACGGGTTCCGGGTGACAAACAACCCGGCGAGCCTGTTTCAGGTGCTCTACCTGTCGGTGCTGCTGGCCCGTCGTGGTGACTTCCGGCGGGCGTTGGACGGGGCGCGGGCGGTGCGTGACGAGGGGTGGGACAGCGCGGCCCGGCTGGCGCGTTCGCTGCACGAGGACCGGGTCCGGGTGCTGCGCGCCAGCGGCCAGCGCGGTGACGTGACCGCCCTTGCCGATGTGCTGGGTGACCTGGCTCGGACGGTGGTCGAGCGGTACCGGGGTGATCTGCGCCGGTTGCGGGCGGCGGCGCACCACGACCCGGTCCGGGAGCGGGCGCTGCTGGCCGAGCTTCCGGGCGTGGACGAGCAGGTCGTCGACCTGTTTCTCCGCGAGGCTCAGGCGTTGTGGCGGGAGGTGGCCCCGGTCGCGGACCGGTGGGCGTTGGCTGCCGCGCGTCGGCTCGGGCTGGGCAGGTCGGCGGACGACCTGGCCGGCCTGGCCACTGGCGAGTCCGAGCAGTTGGCCTGGCTGGTGGGCGCGTTGGCCCGGGTTGACCTGGAGCATCGGTACGCGGAGGTGACCGGTCGGCCGTGACGTGCCCTGGCCCACACTTCCCCAAATTCTGACCAAACGGAGGATGTTCTGCCGTATGGTTGGACCCGGCAGTGCTGGCCGCTCGGTTCGAGTGGACCTCCACCGCCTGGTGACCGCGACCGGTTCGGATGCGGTTCACCGCCTGGGCAGGCTTGCGTGGCGCCCTGGGTCGCGGTTCGTGACCAGGGGCGCCCGCCTGTCCCGGCCCTTCGATCGGCCCCACCCCGTGTCGCACTCCCGGGGCCTGCGCGGCCGAGAAACCAGCTTCACCGGGCCAGACCCGCCAGCAGGTTCACCGTCACGGCGATGATGAACGCGCCGAACAGATACGACACCATCGAGTGCCGCAGCACCGTACGACGCATCTCGTTGCTGGTGAGGTTGGTGTCGGAGATCTGGAACGTCGTCCCGATGGTGAACGCGACGTACGCGAAGTCGGAGTAGCGCGGCGGTTCGGGCTGGTTGAAGTTCACCCCGCCGTCCGGGCCGGTGTAGTAGATCCGGGCGTACCGGGCGGCGAACACCGTGTGCACCACGAACCAGGAGAGCACCACGCTGAGCACGCCCACGCCGCTGTGCAGCTCCCGTGCCGTTCCGGGGGGCGCGCTCTGCGCGCTGGCCACCACCAACCCGACGGCCAGCAGGCTGGCCAGGCAGGCGACGAGCAGCAGGGCGTCCCGGATCGCCCGGTTGGGGTCCTCGTGGACGGCCAGTTGGGCGGTCCGCTCGGCGTCCATCGGCCAGATCTTGTGCCAGACCAGCACGAGCCAGCTCAGCGCGCCCACGTCCCAGCCGGCCAGCGCGGCGAGCGGCAGGGGCAGCAGCAGCGCGAAGGCGCAGCCGGAAATGACGCCGACCACCGCCACGACGGCGAGCTGCTTCGCAGCAGCCGGGAAACGCACGTCCGCTGGCCGGTCGGGGCCGGTCCGGGTCATCCCGGCCGCTCCCGGGTCGGGGAGGTGGGCGTCACCGCCGGGTCAGATGCCGCGCAGGTGCTGCGAGACCCGGTTGTGCTTCTTGTCCCGGGCCTGCTCGGCCCGCTGGGCGGGGCCGACCTCGGGCGCCGCCTCGATTCCGGCCGACCGGGCCACCTCGGTCCCGTTGGCGTAGTCGACCGGCGGCAGGGCGCGCAGCGCCTTCAGCACGTCCGGCGGGGCACCCTCCCGTTCGGCCTCGCGGACCACGTCGTCCTTCTCGGCCGGGTAGTCCAGGCTCGACAGGTACTGCAGGACGTCGGCGTAGCTCGCCATGGCGTGGGCTCCCTCGGGCATCGATGTGGTGACGACCGGCGGCGGTTACCCGCCCGCCGGCCGGTCACGCCCGCCCGGTGCAGGATTCCCGGCGCCGTTTCTCCTCGGCCGGCGCGGGTACCCGCAGACGCCGACGCGAGCCCAAGGGAGTACGCGATGAACTACGACACCTTCATCGACCAGGTTTCCCAGCGCACCGCCACGTCGTCCGAGCGGGCGGTCGAGCTGACCCGGGCCGTGTTGGAGACGTTCGCCGAGCGGTTGACCGGCGGTGAGGTCCTGGACCTGGCCGCCCAGTTGCCCCAACCGCTGCAACTCGTGCTCAAACCGAGCCCGAGCACCGAGCAGGCGGACCGGTTCGGCGCGGCGGAGTTCGTTGCCCGGGTCGCGTTGCGCGCCGGTGTGCCCGAGCCCGCCGCCGAGGACGCCAGTCGGGCGGTCTTCACCACCCTGCGCGAGGCGATCACCGGCGGTGAGTTCGACGACGTGGCGACGCAACTGCCGCGCGACTATCGGGGCCTGGTCGAGCAGGCGATGGCCCCGGGCGCGACGTTGCGCCGCGGCTGACAGCGCTCGCGCCGACAACACACAGCTGTTTACCAGGGCAACCATTGATGTCCCGCTTGGCGTGGCGATTCCGCCTGGCCTAACCTTGTCGTGCGAGGGGAGTACTTCCCACGAGCCATTCCGGTCAGTACGGCGCGCCCGGCGCGCCTCGGGTGGTTGCCCATCAGGTGGTGGGTGAAGGAGACCTCGAACATGACGGTGTTCGAGGAGAGCCATGACCGAAGTGTCTTATTTGTCCGCCGCCAGTGACCTGTCGTCGGTGGGCACGCCCACGCTCTGGGCGGTCACCATCATCGGTGTCCTCCTGCTGTTGGTACTGGACTTCCTGGTCACCCGTCGCCCGCACGAGGTGTCCATGCGGGAGGCCATCGGCTGGTCGGCGTTCTACATAGCGCTGCCGCTGGCGTTCGGCGGCTGGATCTGGTCCCGCTTCGGCTCCCAGCAGGGCGTCGAGTACCTGACCGGTTACCTGGTCGAGAAGTCGCTCTCCGTCGACAACCTCTTCGTCTTCATGCTGCTGTTGGCGGCGTTCGCGGTGCCGGCGGTGCTCGCCCAGCGGGTGCTGCTCTACGGCATCGCCGGCGCGCTGGTGCTGCGGGCCGTCTTCATCGCCCTCGGCGCTGCGGCGTTGCAGACCCTCGACTTCGCCTTCCTGCTCTTCGCGATCATCCTCATCGCCACCGCGGTGAAGCTGCTGCGCGATGCCATGTCCGGGCATCAGCAGGAAGTCGACATCAACAAGATGCGTTCGGTGAAGCTGCTGCGCAAGGTCATGCCGGTGGTCGACGACTACCACGGCACCAAGATGACCGTCCGGCAGGGCGCGAAGCGGGCACTCACGCCGTTCGCCCTGGTGGTGGTCGCGGTGCTGGCCACCGACATCGTCTTCGCTGTCGACTCGGTGCCGGCGGTCTACGGCATCACCGAGGACCCGTACCTGGTCTTCGCCACCAACGCGTTCGCCCTGCTCGGCCTGCGGGCGCTCTACTTCGTCCTGCACGCGGCGCTGAGCCGGCTGGTGCACCTCAGCTACGGCCTGGCCATCATCCTGGCGTTCATCGGCCTCAAGCTGGGTCTGCACTGGGCGCACGGCATCTGGGACAGCGTGCCGCAGATCCCCACCCTGGCCTCGCTCGGCGTGATCATCGGTGTGCTGGTGGTGGTCACGGTGACCAGCCTGCGCGCCACCCGGGGTGGCGACCTGCCCGAGGACCGCACTGTCGTCGCGGAGCGGCACTGACCGCGCCGCGCCGGCTGACGACGGGGTACGCGGGAAAGCTCCCGTCCCCACCGGCGCGGGTGGTACGACTGTGCAATGGGAATCGTGTCACCGGGCTTTCAGGGTCGGCCCCGAACGCAGGAGCCGGCCCTGCCACCCGGTCAGTATCTGACCGAGGACTTTCCGGTGCTCTCGGCCGGCCCGACGCCCCGGGTGTCACTGGACACCTGGGAGTTCGTCATCTCCGCCGAGAACGGCAGCGACCACCGGTGGTCGTGGCAGGAGCTGATGGCCCTGCCGCAGGAGACGCCGATGGTGGACATCCACTGCGTCACCCGCTGGTCCAAGCTCGGCACCAACTGGCAGGGCGTCTCACTGGACACCCTGCTCGCCGACGTCGACACGGGGGCGCACTTCGCGCTGGCGCACTCCTACGGCGGGTACACCACCAACCTGCCGCTCGACGACCTGCGCGGCGGTCAGGCCTGGGTGGTGCACACTTTCGACGGCGCCCCGCTGCCCGCTGAGCACGGCGGGCCGGCGCGACTGCTGGTGCCGCACCTGTACTTCTGGAAGTCCGCCAAGTGGGTGCGCGGCCTGCGGCTCAAGACGATGGACGAGCCGGGGTTCTGGGAGACCGCCGGGTACCACGACTACGGCGACCCGTGGCGCGAACAGCGGTACCAGGGTGACTGAGCGCGCGGTGGCGACGAGCACCCAGCGCCGGACGCCGAACCGTTGGCAGGTCGGCCGGCTGGTGGAGCGCCGGATGGAGACACCCACCGCGCAGACCCTGGTGCTGGAGGTGCCGGACTGGCCGGGGCACCTGGCCGGTCAGCACGTCGACCTGCGGCTCACCGCCCCGGACGGCTACCAGGCGGCCCGGTCGTACTCGATCGCCGGGCCGGCGGTGGACGGGCCGGGAGGGCCGCGCATCGAGGTGACAGTGCAGCGGGTGCACGACGGCGAGGTGTCGCCGTACCTCATCGATGTCTTCGGCGCCGGCGACCCGGTGGAGGTACGCGGACCGCTCGGTGGCTGGTTCATCTGGCGGCCCGAGGAGACCGCGCCGGTGCAGCTCGTCGCCGGCGGCTCCGGCGTCGTGCCGCTGATGGCGATGATCCGGGCGCGGCGGGCGGTGGGCAGCAGGGCGCCGTTCCGGTTGATCTACTCGGTGCGCACCCCCGGCGACGTGATCTACGCCGACGAGCTGCGCCGCCGGGGCCGCGACGACTTCGGGCTGGACATCGCGTACGTCTACACCCGGGAGGCGCCCGAGGGCTGGCGCGGTGAGCCGCACCGGATCGGGCTGGCCGACGTCAACACGCACGGGTGGCCACCGGACCTGGAACCACTCACCTACGTTTGTGGCCCTACCGCGTTCGTGGAGACCGTTGCCGACCTGCTGGTGGGGCTCGGTCACCCGTCGCGTCGGGTCAAGACCGAACGCTTCGGCCCCACCGGCTGACCACCGCTCACTCACGCAGTGTCGAGGAGATTCGATGACCGAGATGTCGTACCTGGACGGCAACATGCTCGACGGCCCGATGCGTGAGCTGTTCACCGTCGACCTGAGCAGCGCGATGGGCCGCTGTGAGAACTGCGGGACGACCGGCTCGATGGCCAGCCTGCACGTCTACTCGCACGCGCCGGGCCTCGTCGCCCGCTGCCCCTCCTGCGAGGAGGTGATGGTGCGCCTGGTGCGCGGGCCGGACCGGGCCTGGCTGGACATGCGTGGCACCACATTCCTCCAGGTGCCGATGCCGATGGAACAGACGTTCCCCGGCCCGCTCTGAGGAAACGCTCGCCCGGCTGAGGCAGGATGGCCGAATGAGCACCGGCCGGTGGCGTGGTGTGCCGCTCGCGGTTCAATGCGTGATGGCTGTCGCCGTGCTGGACGACTCACTGGGCGATGCCCGCGAGCAGCCACCGCCGCACGGTGATCTCCAGCAGCGCCCGCTCGCCGTCCGGGCCGACCTGCCGGCCGACGTCCCAGCCGTCGTACTTGCGGGCGAACGCCTCGACGACAGTGCTCGGGAATCCCTCTCGGTGCACGTGGGCGGCACCCTCCGCCACCACTGGGGCGTTGCCGTCCTCCAGGGCCACTGACACCCGCCGGTCGGCCAGGACGTTGCGGGCCTTGACGCTGCGGCTCTCGCAACCGACCCAGAACGTCGCGGAGAGGTAGACGAACCAGACCGGTGTCAGGTGCGGGGACCCGTCGCGCCGAACCGTGCACAGCCAGACGTTCAGCTCCCGCGACAGCCGCTCCTCGACGGCGGCAGGAGGGATCGAGGGGGTTCGGCTCACCGGTCCAGTGGATCACAACGCCGCGCCTCCCGACGACGGTCCTCCGCCTGCTGCGGGTCGCGTGCGCGCGTCGAGTCAGGCAGCGGAGGGTTCGTCGATGGCGGTGCCGGTACGTGCGGCCCGAGCGGCGCCCCAGTCGTACAGGGCCCGCAACACCGGGGCCAGGCTGAGTCCTTCCTCGGTGAGCCGGTACTCGACATGAGGTGGTGTGGTCTCGTGGTCGTGCCGCAGGACGAGCCCGTCGGCCTCCAACTCGCGCAGACGCTGGGTCAGCATCTTCTCGCTGATTCCTGGCATCCGGCGGCGCAGCTCGCCATAGCGGTGCACGCCCTCCTTGAGATGCGCCAGGATCACCGGTCGCCATTTTCCGCCGACGACGTCGACGGCGAGCTCCACCGGGCAGTGGTATCGCTTGGGCATCGTGGCCTCCCTCGGCACGTACCAAATGGTGCGTACTTGATCATCACCGCTGCGGGTGTTGAGCTGTAGCCATGGTGATCGAGTACATCAGGTACCGCGTCCCGCAGGAACGGCTGGACGGTTTCGAGGCGGCGTACGAGCGGGCCGCTGTCGCGCTACGCGCCGCGCCGCAGTGTGTGGACTACGAGTTGAGTCGCTGCCTGGACGACCCCGCCTGCTACCTGCTGCGCATCACCTGGACATCGGTGGACGAGCACCTGAAGGGGTTTCGGGGTGGCCCGGTGTTCGGGCAGTTCTTCGCCGCGATCAAGCCGTACGTCGCGGACATCCAGGAAATGCGGCACTACGCCCGAACCTCGGTGGCCGGCCCTGGCGGCGCCGCGCCGCCGCGAAACTCGGGTGCGGTCGACCTGGCACACCCCTAGGCTCCCGCTTCGACGGCCGGCACGGCGTCCGGTCCGACGGGAGATGAGCGCAGCGATGACCGCACACCTGTTCGCGATCAGTTTCGACGCGAGCGAGCCTCTGCGGCTCGCGCAGTTCTGGTCCGGGCTCCTGGGGCGCGAGATCGTCGACGATCCACACGAGGGCGTCCTGCTCCTACCCACCGACGACAACGAGTTCCACATCCGCTTCGCCCCGAACCAGCAGCCGAAGGTGGTCCAGAATCGGATGCACTTCGATCTGACCAGCAGTTCGCTGGAGGACCAGCGGCAGACGGTGGCCAGGGCACTGGAACTCGGGGCGCGGCACACCGACATCGGGCAGGGCCCGGAGATCGATCATGTGGTGCTCGCCGACCCCGAGGGCAACGAGTTCGACGTCATCGCACCGGGCAACAAGTTCCTCGCCGGCTGCGGCTTCGTCGGCGCGCTGGCCAGCGACGGGTCGCAGGCGGTCGGCTACTTCTGGAGCGCGGCGCTGGGCTGGCCGCTGGTCTGGGACCAGGACGAGGAGACCGCGATCCAGTCGCCGCACGGAGGCACGAAGATCTCCTGGGGCGGTCCGCCATACATGCCGAACGGCGGCAGGGATCGGGTGCGTCTCGACCTCGCCCCGGCTGTCGACGTCGACTGGCAGGTCGAGGTCGACCGTCTGCTCTCGCTGGGGGCGACGCGAGTCGACACCGACCAGGATGGGGCAGGCCGACTGGTGCTGGCCGACCCCGATGGCCAGGAGTTCAGCCTGCTGACGTCCCGCTAGCGCCGCCATCGCCCGCATGATCGTGCGGCGTCACGCACGCGGCGGCCGGTTGGACAACGGCGGCATTGGTCGGTCAGAGTGATCCGCCGTGAGATACCTGCGTACCGGTGGTCCCGCCGCGATCCGGCGACCCCGGCCCACCGACTCCGACGAGTTCGTCGCCGCCGTGCGTCGCAGTCAGGACCTGCACCACCCGTGGTTGGCCGCGCCGGCCAGCCCGGAGGAGTACGAGCTCTATCTGCGCCGGATCCGTCGCCGCGACAGTGCCGGCTACCTGATCTGCGACCGGGCCAGCGGTGAGATCGCCGGCTACGTGAACATCAGCGGGATCGTGCTCGGCGCGCTGCGTGGTGGCTACCTGGGGTATGCGGCGTTCCTGCCGTACAGCGGGACCGGGCACGCCTCGGCGGGCGTCGCCCTGGTGATCGACCATGCGTTCACCTCGGTCGGGTTGCACCGGTTGGAGGCGAACATCCAACCGGGCAACGAGCCGTCGCGGCGGGTGGCCCGCAAGCTGGGTTTCCGGTTGGAGGGTTTCTCCCCGGACTACCTGTTCATCGACGGCGCCTGGCGCGACCACGAGCGCTGGGCGATCACCGCACCGCAGGCTTGACCGGCCAGTCGTTGAGCAGCGCCGCTCGGCAGCTTTCACCCGGACCGGGTGATGACTCTCGGTGCCCTGCTTCCTACGGTGGGTGTCATGGCTGCCGTTCGCGCGACCCCTGCCAACCCCTTGCCCGGCCTGTCCGCCGCGGATGCGGACAGCGCCGACCAACGGGCCATCCCGCCCGAGTTGGGCCCCGACTCCCTCGCGGTGCTCAGCGGCCCCACATTCCTGTACTCCAACGCGTGCGGGGACGTGCCGGCGGGCAGCATCGGTGGGCTCGTCCACCTGGACACCCGCCTGATCAGCGGCTGGAACCTGACCGTCAACGGCAGCCAGCTGCTGGTACTGCGCTCCGAGACGATCGACCACTACTCCGCGCAGTACGTGCTCACCAACCCGGAGGTGCCGGGGCTGCCGCCGAACGCGCTGGCCCTGCGGCGGCTGCGCTACGTCGGCGACGGGTTCCACGAACGCGTGGAACTGGTCTCCTTCCGGCTGGAGCCGGTCCGGGTGGAGCTGCGGCTGGCCGTCGCCGCCGACTTCGCCGACCTGTTCGAGGTCAAGTCGAGGGTCCGGGACCGCTCTGCCGAGATCACCCGTGACCACGCCGCCGACGGGTCCGAGCTGTGCTTCTCCTACCAGCGCGGTGACTTCTCCGCGCAGACCCGGGTGTGCTGCTCCAAGCCGGCCGACCGTGTCGAGGGTGACGATTTGGTCTGGGAGCTGGAGCTGGGCCCCCGCGAGGAGTGGCAGGTCGACCTGCACGTGCCACTGCCGCCCGGGATGGGGGTGGTCGAGCCGGTCCGGGGCGACATCGCCGACGTCATCCACGGCCGGGCCGACGACCCGCTGCGCCGGTGGGTGGAGGACAGGGCGGTGTTGCGCAGCGACAACGTGGCGTTGGAGCGCACGGTGCGGCAGTCCCGCAACGACCTGGCGGCGTTGCGGCTCGACCTGGAGGTCAAGGGCCAGCGGATTCTGCTACCAGGTGCCGGACTGCCCTGGTTCCTCGCCGTCTTCGGTCGGGACACCCTGATCACCGCGTATCAGACGCTGGTCGCCGGGCCCGCGCTGGCGAAGGGCGCGCTGCTCGCGCTGGCCAAGCTTCAGGGTGAGACGTGCGACGACTTCACCGACGAGGAGCCCGGCAAGATCCTGCACGAGGTACGCAGCGGCGAGTTGACACGCAGTGGCGAGAAGCCGTTCGGGCCGTACTACGGCAGCGCCGACGCCACCCAACTCTGGCTGATCCTGCTCTCCGAGTACTGGCGCTGGACCAGCGACGACGAGACCGTCCGGCACCTGCGGGACAACGCGCTGGCCGCGTTGCGCTGGATCGACGACTACGGCGACCGGGACGGCGACGGCTACGTCGAGTACGCCACCCGCTCGCCTGAGGGGCTGGGCAACCAGTGTTGGCGGGACTCCCCGGACGGCGTCGTCTTCGCCGATGGCCGAATCCCGGTGCTCCCGCTGGCCACCTGCGACCTACAGGGGTACACCTACGACGCCAAGCTGCGGATGGCCGAGCTGTTCGACGGGCCGTTGGACAACCCCACGTTGGCGCGCCGGCTGCGCGACGAGGCCAACACCCTGCACGAGCGGTTCAACCGGGATTTCTGGATCGAGGAACGGGGCGGCTACTACGCTGTTGCCCTGGACGGCGACAAGAACCCTGTCGACTCCAAGACCTCGAACATGGGTCACCTGCTGTGGAGCGGGATCGTGCCACCGGAGCGGGCCGAGGCGGTGGTGCGTCAACTCATGTCGCCGGACATGTTCTCCGGTTGGGGCATCCGCACGCTGTCCCGGGAGGAGCGGCTCTACAACGCCCTCGGCTACCACCTCGGCACCGTCTGGCCACACGACAACTCGATCGCCGCGCTCGGCCTGGCCCGGTACGGCTACCGGGCCGAGTCGAACCGGATCAGTCTGGCGATGATCGAGGCGGCCGACCAGTTCGGTTACCGGCTGCCGGAGGCGCTCAGCGGCTTCGACCGGAAGCGGCTGCTCTTCGCCGTGCCGTTCCCGACCGCGTGCAGCCCGCAGGCGTGGGCGGCCGGCACGCCGCTGGCCCTGATCCGCGCCATGCTCGGCGTCAACCCGGTCGAGGGCCGGCTGGTCCTCGATCCGGACGTCCCCGAGGAACTGGGCCGGATCACCGCCGAGCGGGTCCGGGCGTTCGGCCAACAGTGGGAGTTGGAGGCGGTGGGCCGCAGCGGCCACGTGCGGCTTCAGCCGAGCTGAGCACGGCTGGCGCGCAGGACGTTTGTCGCGGGCTTCGACGGGAAACGGCCCGCAATGACGAAACCTCGTGTGGTGATCGTGGGGGCCGGGTTCGCCGGTTACCACGCGGCGAAGACGTTGAGCCGGATCGCCCGGGACCGGGCCGAGATCGTGGTGCTGAACTCCACCGACTACTTCCTGTACCTACCGCTGCTGCCCGAGGTGGCGGCCGGGGTGGTCGAGCCCAAACGGATCGCCGTGCCGCTGACCGGGACGCTCAAAGGCGTACGGGTGGTGGTCGGCGAGGCGGACCACGTCGACCTGCAGAACCGCTGGGTCGGCTTCACCCAGGCCGAGGGGGAGAAGAACCGGCTGGCGTACGACCGGCTGGTGCTCGCCGTGGGCAGCGTCAACAAGCTGCTGCCCATCCCGGGGGTGACCGAGTACGCACACGGCTTCCGTGGCCTGCCCGAGGCCGTCTACCTGCATGACCACATCGTCCGGCAGATCGAGCTGGCCGAGCAGGCCGAGGACCCGGCCGAGCAGCAGGCACGGTCCACGTTCGTGGTGGTCGGGGCGGGCTACACCGGCACCGAGGTCGCGGCGCACGGGCAGTTGTTCACCGACGCGCTGCACGCCCAGCGGCCCCGGCTCACCGTTCGGCCCCGCTGGATGCTGCTCGACGTCGCGTCCCGCGTGCTCCCGGAGCTGGACAAGCGGATGTCGGACACCTCGCACAAGGTGCTCAACCGGCGTGGGGTCGACGTGCGGATGGGCACCTCGGTGGCCGAGGCGACCTGCGACGGGGTGAAGCTCACCGACGGCGAGTACGTGCCGACCTGCACCCTGGTGTGGTGCGTGGGGGTGCGCCCGGACCCGTTCGTCAACGAGCTGGGCCTGCGGACCGACAAGGGTCGACTGGTCACCGACGAGTTCCTCAACGTTCCCGGCTACCCGGAGGTCTTCGCCTGCGGGGACGCCGCAGCGGTGCCCGACCTGGTCAACCCGGGAAAGGTGTGCGGAATGACCGCCCAGCACGCGCAGCGGCAGGGCAAGCGCGCGGCGTACAACATCGCCGCGTCGTACGGTTTCGGCCGCCGCAAGCCGTACAAGCACCACGACCTGGGCTGGGTCGTCGACCTGGGCGGCAAGGACGCGGCGGCGAACCCGTTGCAGGTCAACCTGGCCGGGTTGCCGGCCAAGGCGGTCACCCGGGCGTACCACCTGATGGCGATGCCGGGAAACCGCACGCGGGTCAGCGCGGACTGGGCGTTGGACGCGGCGTTGACCCGGTCCGCTGTCCAGTTGGGGCTGGTGCCGGCGAACGCGGTGCCGTTGGAGAGCACCACACCCGAGCTCGCGAGCCGGTCCCGCTGAGCGGGACCGGCGCCGGTCAGTCGGTGGAGCCGGCCGGCGGGGCGGACCGCGCGGCCGGACCGGCCGGCGGGGCGGGTCGGAGCCGGCGCGGGCCGTACTCGCGCAGCAGGGTCTGGATGATGCCGGCGGCGGGGATGGCCAGCAGCGCGCCGAGCAGACCGGCCAGCTCCGCCGCGAGCAGCACACTGATCAGCACCGTCAACGGGTTCAGCCGGACCGCGCGGGACAGGATGAGCGGCTGGAGCAGGTGGTTCTCCAGCTGTTGGTAGACCACGAAGAACACCAGCACCACCACCCCGGCGGTGGGGGAGTGCAGGAAGCCGGCGCCGGCCGCGATCACCGCGCCGAGGGTCGCCCCGACCAGTGGTATCAGGTCGGCCACCGCCACCAGCAGAGCGATCACCGCCGCGAAGGGCACCCCGGTGAGGGTCAGAACCACGAAGGTCAACGCCCCGCAGATCACGCTGATCAACAGGTTCCCGGTGAGGTAGCCGGTGACGGTGCGCGACACCTCCCGGCCCACCCGGCGCAGCCGCTCGCCCTGACCGTCCCCGCCCGCCGCGAGCAGGCCGCGGGTGATCCGCGGCGCCTCCAACACCATGAGGTACGCGAGCACGATGACAGTGACCAGCCCGGCGACCGACTCGACGACGCCGCGCAGCACACCGACAGCGGGTTGGCGCAGCCGGCCGCCGAGGTCGCGTAGCTGCTCGGAGTGCTCGCTGACGTAACGTCGTGCCCCGGTGCGCTCCAGCACCTGCCCCACCGGGCCCCGTCCGGCGCGGGCCTCCCGCAGCAGCTCGGGCGCCCGGTCGGCGAAGCGGCCCAACTCCCCGAACAACGGCACCAGGATGAGCGCGGCCAGGATCGCCAGCAGCACGAACGCGGCGAGGAACACCAGCAGGGTGGCCAGTGCCCGACGTCTGACGAAGCGGCGTTGCAGCCGGTCGACGAGGGGTTTGAGCGCGACGGCGAAGAACGCGGCGACCACCGCCCAGACCAGCACCCGCCGGGTCGCGTAGACGAATCCCAACGCGAGCGCGGTCGCCAGCACCAGACCGATCACGATCAGAGTTCGGCGGCCGGTCTCCCGATCGACGGTGTTGCTCATCCGCCGGGCCTTCCCCGCGCGCGCCGTCGGAAACCCGGCATTGCGGGCACAACGGCGATCAGTGGCGGGAGTTGTCGTCAGCGTCGGTGACGGGGCGGGCGCCGGCGACGAACGTGTCGAGCGCGGCGCCGTGCAGCAGCCCGCCGGGCACCGGGTCGCGCAGGCCGGCCACCGCCAGCCGGGCCACCGGCAGCCCGCCGGGGCGGGAGGTCGCGGCCAGCACCAGGTTGCCGTACCTGCGGCCGCGCAGCATCCGCCGGTCGCCGACGACGCACACGTCGGCGAAGACCGCCCGCAACGTGGCCACCTGCACCCGGGTCCCGACCAGCGGCGGCAGGTCCGTGACGTTGACCAGGTACGACCCGCCGGGGCGCAGGACGCGGGCCACCTCGGCGGCGAACTCGACGGTGCGCACGTGCCGGGGCATCCGGGCCGCGCGGTAGATGTCGGCGATCACCAGGTCGTAGCTGCCGTCCCGGGTGCCGGTCAGGGCGTCGGAGGCGTCGGCGACCTCCACCCGCACCTCCGGCGGCAGCGGCGGCAACTCCCGGGCCACCAGCTCGACCACCGCCCCGTCCCGCTCGACGACCCGTTGCGGGGATCCGGGTCGGGTGGCGGCCAGCCAGCGGGGCACCGTCAACGCGCCGCCACCCAGGTGCAGGACGGTCAACGGGGTGCCGGCCGGGGCCGCCACCTCCACCGCCGAGGCGATCCGCCGGACGTACTCGAAGTGCAGGTGCCGGGGGTCCTCGACATCCACGTACGACTGCTCGACCCCGGCGGACAGCAGTGTCCGCCCGGTCCGGCGGACCGGGTCGGCGACCAGCTCCAGCCGGTCGGCGGCGCGGTTCATGTCCGGCACGCTAGCCGAACCCACTGTGCGCCCGGCCCGGGGCCCGACACGGCGGACGGGCCGGCGGAGCGGGGTCGCCCCCGGTCCGCCGGCCCGCCGATGTCGTGGTAACCGGTCAGCCGCCGGCCATCCCGGCACCCACCTCGTCGATAGCGTCGTCGATCTGGCGGGCGAGGTCCACGTCGAGCGCGGTGACCCCGTTGGCCTGGTTGGTCCGCACCGTCAGCACGGCGGCGGTGTCGCCCGGACGCCCGATGCTCGGGCCGCGGCCGTTGTCCTGGCGCAGCCGGTCGAGCCGGGCGAGCACCCGGTCCAGGTTGTCGGGCGGCAGCGCGACCACCCGGTAGAGGCCCTGGCTGTCGCCGGCCCAGTAGGGCAGGTCGTCCAGCGCCGCGCTGATCTCGTCGGCGTCCAGGGTGGGTGTGGTGGTGGAGGCGCCCACCAGGCCGCCGCCGGCCTCCGGCGGGTTCAGCAGGTCGCGCAACCCGTCGGGTACGTGCAACGACTCGACCAGGTCGCCGTCCTGCTCGGCGAGCGCGGCGATCGTCGCCTCGGCCTGGTACCGGGCCTGCTCAGGCGTGTTGCCGCTGATCCGGCCCACCTCGGCCAGGAAGCCCGGCAGATCCTGGTGCCGTTCGATGCCGTCGACCGGCACCACGTCGTGCAGCGACGCCGGCACCGCGGCGAGCAGCCGCTGCCGCTCGGCGGCCTCCAGGGCGAACGCGAGGACCAGCACAGTCGCCTCGGTGCCCACCTTGGCGGTCTTGAAGTCGACCCCGGCGCGACGACGGACCTCGTCGACCAGGTCGTGGTAGCCCATGCTGTTCACACCGGCCGCGCCGCTCGGCGGGGACGGTTGGGGTCGCGGGTTGTCGGCGCTACCGACGGGCGGCGGTGCCGGTCCACCGCGCGTGGTGTCCGACTTGTGCGGCCCGGCCGCTGGCGGGCCGGCGCGCTTACCCGCATCGAGGCTCGTGAGCTGCTTGGACGCGCTCAGGCTGGCGCCGATCTCGCTGGGCTGGCGATTCTGTTCCCGGGCCTGCCGGGCCAGCGCCCGGCGCCTCTGGTTGTCGCCCTCCATCTGCTTGCGCATGCTGGCATCCCTTCCGCTGGGGATCGTGGCTGCGCCAGTCGCCTTCCCGCCGTCCCGGAGAACGAAACGGAGGCCGCCGGCCGGGTCGGACCGGCCCGCGCCACGCTTCATCCGGCGGGGGTGAGGGGTGCTCACCCGCACGGCCCGCACGATCGGGTCAGGACCGGAGTTCTTCCGACGTACGCGGAAGGAAGGTCGTCATGAAGGAAGTTGTCGAGATCGTCCCCGCTCGACCCGGTTGGTACGCCCGCTGGCAGCTGACACCCGAGGTCACCAGGTGTTACCCGGTGAGCCTGTGGGCGCTGCTCGAGGAGGCCGACGGAACGGGCCGCGAGGTGATCGGGATGGACTGCATCGGTCAGTGGCCCGGTGCGGACGACAACGAGGCGGGTGGGCAGTTCGTCCGCTACCTGTACCAGACGCCCGATTCGGGGAAGCCGGAGGACGTGGACGCGGCTCCGATCGGCGAGCTGCGTGAGGACGGCCCCCGGCTCCAGCCGATGACGGCGCCCTAGACATTCCTCCGGCCCCCGACCCCAGGTCCCAGGGTCGGGGGCCACCCCGTTCGCTCACGGGGGTGGCCTGCGGGTCAGCCGATGGCGCGCACGTCGTCGTCGGCGCTGAGCCCGGAGGAGTCGCAGAGGGTCACCCCGGTCAGGTCGACCAGCACCGGGGCCGGATGCCCGCGCCGGCCCTGGCCGAACGGGTCGAGCAGCTCACCTGCGACTGGTTGGCGCAGGGCGACCACGACGACATCGCCGTGCTGGCGCTGCGGGGCGCCCGGCCTGAACGGGCGCGGGGCGCGGCACCTGCACGCGGTGCCCGCCGGCGTCGACCAGACAGAGGGGACCGCCGCGTGACCGCCGCCACGGCCACCACCGACCTCGGCGAGGCGTACTCCGGATACCTGGACCACCTCGCCGACGCCGACGAGTACGCCGCGACCGACCTGGCGATCGGCCTGCTCGACGCGGGCGTCCCGGCGGAGCGGGTGCTGCTCGACCTTGTCGCCCCCGCCCAGGCCGAGGTGGGCGAGCGATGGGCGCGCAACGAGTGGAGCGTCGCCCAGGAGCACGCGGCCACCCACATCAGCGAGCAGGTGGTGGCGGCGGTCTCCGCGCACGTCAAACCGCGGCCGACCGGCGGCCGGGTCGTTGTCGCCTGCATGGACGGCGAGTGGCACGCGCCGCCGCCCCGGCTGGTGGCGGAGGTGCTGCGGTTACGCGGGTGGCAGGTGACCTTCCTGGGCGCCAGCGTCCCCGCGGCGCACCTCGTGTCGTACCTGCACCGCTACGACGCGCACGCTGTCGCGCTGGCGTGCGCGCTGCCGATGCGCCTGCCGTACGCCCACCGGATGATCGAGGCCTGCCGCCGCTCGGACGTGCCGGTGGTGGTCGGCGGGCGTGGGTTCGGCACGGACGGCCGGTGGGCGCGCCGGCTCGGGGTGGCCTGGGCGCCGGACGCGCCCTCGGCGGCCGAGCTGATCGCCGACGAGCGGGCGCTGCGCGGGGTGCCGGCGGCCCGGGCGTACACCGCCGCGCAGCTCGACGCGACAGTGAGCGACCTGGGCCACATAGCGGATTTTCTGGCCGCGGCGGTCTACGTCGACGACCCCTCGTTGTTCACCGAGTTCGTGGAGTGGCTGTCGGGGATTCTGCGCAGTCCTGGGGTGCCCGCCGGGGCGGTCGTCCTGCCGTTGGAGCACTACGCCGCCGCGTTGCGGGACTTTCCCCGGGCGGCGCGGGCGCTGGCGCTGGGATGCGCGGCGCTGCCGGGCCTGGCCCGCTGACCGACCCGCCGGTGGCAGCCGGATCGATCACCGCGCTCGGCGGCGGGCGATGCAGCTCTGCGTATACTTGCCGGACTGCAAACGTCCCACCCGAGGGTGGAGCGAGGGGGAGAACGGTGACGTTCAGCGTCAATCACGTCGAGCGCGACGGTGGTGGCGCCTGCCTGCGGCTCGTGGGCGAGCTGGACCTGAGCACCGCCCCCGAGCTGACCGCCGCTATCGACCGGCTCACCGCGGCGGGCGAGACCCGGGTGCTGCTCGACCTGACCGACCTCACGTTCTGCGACTCCACCGGAATGGCCGTGTTCGTCCGGGGCGACAATCGGGCGGCGGCCGACGGGGGATGGCTGCGGCTCACCGGTGCCCACGGGCGGGTCGAGCGGGTGCTGCGCGTCACCGGCCTCGCCGACGTGTTGCGCTACGAACCGGAGCCGGTCGACCCCGCGTCCCGCAGTGCTTCCTGATGGGCTAGATTTCCCCGCCAGCATTTCCCCGCCAGCATTTCCCCGCCAACGCGGTGACCGTCAGGGTCCCGTCCCCGCCGACTCCGAGGCAGGTAGTGATGGGCGTAGACAGCCCGCAGCCGGTACGCATCCTGGTGGTCGACGACGACCCGGGTGACGTGCTCATGATCGAGGAGGCGCTGGCGGACTCCGACGTCGAGAAGATCATCGACGTGGTGAGTGACGGCGAGGAGGCGATGGAGTTCCTCCGCGCCGAGGGCCGGCACGAGCAGGCCCGCCGACCGGACGTGATCCTGCTGGATCTGAACATGCCGCGGATGGACGGTCGGCAGGTGCTCGGGGCGGTCAAGCAGGACGAGGATCTGCGGACCATCCCGATCGTCGTGCTGACCACCTCCAACGCCGACACCGACATCGTCGGCAGCTACACCTTGCAGGCCAACGCGTACGTCACCAAGCCAATCGACCTGGACGACTTCAACGACGTGGTCCGCCGCATCGACGAGTTCTTCGGCCGGGTCGTCGTGCTGCCCAAGCGGGTCTGACGCCCGCGCCACCTGCGCGCATGCTGAACATTTTCCCCGAACCCCCTCGGCGCGAGCGGTCGCGGCCGAGGATCCAGGTGGGGAAGTAACAGCAGCTGCCTGGGGGGCGACAGTATGAGGTTCTCCGTCGTTGAGACCGGTTACGACCAGCGGCAGGTGGATTACTGCCTGGACGAGTTGGGGGTCCGGTTGTCCCGGCTCGCGGCGCGGGCCGAGGGCGCGGCCGGGGCGGCCCGGGAGTGGGACGAGATCCGGCAAGAGGCGGCCTGGCTCAGCGGCCTCCTGCAACGGCTGGACCTGGGCGACGTCGCCGCCACCCGGCACGCCGGTGACGCGGTGCGGCGCGAGGCGGCCGAGATCCGGGCCCAGGCCCGCGCCGAGCTGGACGAGGCCCGCGAGGAGGCACGGCGGGTGCGGGAGCGGGCGTACGCGGAGGCCGTGCAGGCCCGACGTGACTTCGAGGCGGCGTTGGACGCTCGTCGACGGCGCGAGGTGCGGGTGGACGAGATCCTCAGCCAGGTGACGGCCGACCAGGTGCCCGCCGACACCCCCACCGCGGCCGCCGGGGTGCCGGGCAGTCGGGTCGGGGCCGGCGGCCTGGACGCGGGCGTGGAGCCTCCGCCCGGTCGTCGCTGAGACGTGCGGGCGCGGGCGTCGGTGCCCGGCTCAGGCGGTGAGCGCCGCCGCGACGGTGGTCGCGCGATCCTCGTGCTGGGCGTAGGCGTCCGGGTAGGCGGAGATCTGCACGGACTGCGCGGCGGCGGTCACGCTCATGTCCTGCCAGCCGGGGATCTCGTTGAGAGCCGTGTAGAAGGCCCGCGCGGCGTACGACGGGCGCATCAGCTGGGCCACAGTGCCCCAGCCGCTGCTGGGCCGCTGCTGGAACAGCCCGACCGAGTCGTGGTCGGAGCCGCTGCCCTGGTTCGGGTACTCCGCCGACTCCGGCAGGACGTCGCTGGCCAGGTTGTAGAGGTTGCTCTCCTGCATGGCGGTGGACAGTGCCACCACCAGGGCCCGACGCGGCATCTTCATCTCCAGGCCGACGTCCACGATGATCTTCGCGTTGTCCATCTGTGCCTGGTCGAGGCCGGCGACCGGCCGGGGGCGGCGGGGCTTGACCGGCTTCTTGGGAGCCTTGCGGACGGCGGTGGGGGTGGGCGTGGGCTTGGCCGTCGGGCTGGGCGGCAGGATCCGGGCGGGGGCGGCGTCGCGGTCCAGCGACCGGGAGGCGCGTTCGTCGGCGATGGCGGCGCGGTCGGCCACCGCCTCGGCGAGCGGCTCAACCGGGCGGGGGGTGTCGTCGTTGCCGCGCGCGGTGGCGACCGCGACGAGGCTGAGGCAGCAGGTGACACCGGTGGCCAGCGCCACCCGCACCGGGGTCGAGCCCAGCAGGGTACGCCGCGACGATTCGGCGGCGCGGTGACGGCCGATCGTCCGTTCGGTTGATGTGGCGTCGTCCGAAAGGGTGCTCGGGCGCGCTTCGGTCAGCTTCTGGTCGGAGGGGTCGTCGGGAGGCACCTGCCGAGGCTAAAGAGCTGAATGCCCGATGCCACCAGCCCGTACGGTGGCATGCGCCACAATTTGCCCTGATCATGCCGACTTTAGCGGGCAAACCACGAGCGAAGCTCATCAACCTCGCGGATCACTCCAGACGGTTATTCCCGACTTGCCGGCCACATCCGGTCGCCCCGCCACTCTGCCGGCCGAGCCCGCAGCCATGTCAGCCGATCACCCGAACACCCGAGGCACCCCTCCACCAACCGGCCCCCCGTCGCTCCAAGATCCCCGCCCTGCTCCGCGATCTTGCGCTTGCTGTCGCGACGTAAGGGGGCATCCCCCTGATACCGACGACCGAAAGTGCAAGATCGGCGCGGTGGGGAGCGGGCAGACCCCGGGGCGGGTTTAGTGTCGGCCGTTCTCGGCTGGGGTGACGGTCAGGCGGTGTCGGCTGGCGTCGCTGCTGGAGAACGGCCAGAGCCGGTCGGCGTACTCGACCAGGTCGGCCAGTTGCTCTCGGCTCAGACCGGCTGAGGAGATCTCCGCGTGCACGTCGGCCCGGTATCGACCGTCGGTGTCGCGCCCCAGCTTCGCCTCCGCCCGGACCTGTACTGTGTGCGCCTCGTCGGTGATCTCCCCGGCCACCTCCACCGCCGCGTGGTGCAGGCAGGAGGCGAAGGCCGCGGCCAGCAACTGCTCCGGGGTCAGCCCGGTGCAGTGCGGCGCCAGCGGTGAGGCCAGCGCGGTGGAGAGCCCGCCATCGTCGGTGCGTACGTGACCGCCCTCGGCGGTCGCTGTGGCCTCACGCAGCCAGGAACTCTGATCCGGCATCGCGTTTCTCCCGTCGCTCACCAGGCCGGCTACCCCTTCGCCGCCCGGCGAAACGCCGCCTGTCGTCGGGTCAGCGCCCGGCGGGCAGGTTCGGCTCGTCCACCAGCGACACCGCCTCGGTGGCCTCCGCGGCGGCCCGTTCGGTCCACGGCGACGTCGGGGCCGGCCGGCGGGTCGTCGGGATCGTCATCGGCACGTACACCCGGGCGTCCACCGCCTCGGCCAGCAGCAGCGCGGCGACCAGGCTGGTCGGACGCTGCTCGGGGTCGTCGGCGAGGCAGGAGTGGCACAGCTCGGCAACCTCCGGCGGGAGCCCGGCGATGTCGGGCAGCGGCTCCGGTGGCTGACGGCGGCGGACGTGCAGCAGTTCGCTGGCGGTCGCCGCGCGGTAGGGCAGGTGGGCGGTGAGGCTGTAGTAGAGCAGCACGCCGAGGGCGTACATGTCGGCGGCGGGGGTGGCCGGTGCCTCGTCCAGCTGTTCGGGCGCCAGGTACGCGGGGGTGCCCAGCACCATTCCGGTCGGCATCGGGTCCGACGCGCCGGCGGCGATGGCGATGCCGAAGTCGAGCACCTTCACCCCGACCGGGGTGAGCATGACGTTGGCCGGCTTGACGTCCCGGTGCACGATGCCCTCGGCGTGCGCGGCGGCCAACGCGGCGGCGACCTCGGCGCAGACCCGCACCGCGATCTGCCAGTCCAGCGGCCCGGCGCGCAGGTGCACGGCGAGCGTCTCACCCTCGGCCAGCTCCATGACGATGTAGGGAACCGTTCGGCCGGGCCACGTCGAGGAGGTGCCGAAGTCGTGCACGCTCGCCACGTTGGGGTGCTCCAGGCGGGCCGCCGACCGGGCCTCCGCCCGGATCCGGTCCACGGTGCCGTTCCGATCGTCGCGACCGGGCAAGATGAGCTTCACCGCGACCGGCCGGTCCAGCACCTGGTCGTAGGCGCGCCACACCTCGGACATCCCGCCCACACCGATGCGCTGCTCGAGCCGGTACCGCCCGTCCAGCATCCGCATCGACCACTCCTCGTCCTCGCCCCGCCGACGGCGGATGCTGAGGTGCCGGTACCCGGGCGCCGAGCTGGGCAAACCGGAGCCGGATTCGGGGTGGACGGACCCCGCGCACCTCGCTGCGCCACGGCGGTGGGTGCGGTAGCTTGCGAGCCAGAGCCGGTGTCACCGATTGTGCCGGCACGGTCACCCGAGGGGACGCCGCGATGAGCGAGGTCACCGTACGCTTCGTCGGCGGGCCCGCGGACGGCCTGGTCCGGCTGCTGCCGGCCGGGTCGGACGGCACCCCGCCCCAACGTTGGATCATGCGGCACCCGGACGGCACGGGCCCGGTGCAGCCCGGCCCCGACCACCTCTACGAACGCGACCGGCCCGACGAGGCCGGCGGCTGGAGCATGCGGTTCGTGCGCACCGACGCGTACGGGGTGTCCGAGTGACCACGAGGCGGGGCTGAGCGGTGGTGTCGCCGGCGTCGCGTCGGCCCGGCCGCACAGCTCGCGCACAGCTTCCGCAGGGGCGCGGCACAGGCGTGGCGGCCACCATGGGGTCCATGGTCATGAATGGGCAGGCCGCGCCGAGCCGGATCGAGCTGCGTCGCCCCGACGGTGAACCCGTCCGGGTGCTGGTGGTCGACGACGAACCCACGCTCACCGACCTGCTGTCGATGGCCCTGCGCTACGAGGGCTGGCAGGTCCGCACCGCCGGTAACGGCATGGCGGCGTTGAGCACCGCCCGACAGTTCCAGCCGGACGCCGTGGTGCTCGACGTGATGCTGCCCGACCTGGACGGCTTCCAGGTGCTGCGCCGGCTGCGCGAGCACGCCCCCACCGTGCCGGTGCTCTTCCTGACCGCCCGTGACGCGGTCGAGGAACGCATCGCCGGGTTGACCGTCGGCGGCGACGACTACGTGACCAAGCCGTTCAGCCTGGAGGAGGTGATCGCCCGGCTGCGCGCGCTGCTGCGCCGCTCCGGGCTGGCGATCGCCGCCCGGGAGGAGGCGGTGCTGACGGTCGGTGACCTCAGCCTCGACGAGGACAGCCACGAGGTCCGCCGCGCCGGCCAGCTCGTCACCCTCACCGCGACCGAATTCGAGCTGCTGCGTTACCTGATGCGCAACCCGCGCCGGGTGCTCAGCAAGGCGCAGATCCTCGACCGGGTGTGGAACTACGACTTCGGCGGCCAGGCCAACGTGGTGGAGCTGTACATCTCGTACCTGCGCAAGAAGATCGACGCCGGTCGGGCGCCGATGATCCACACGCTGCGCGGCGCGGGTTATGTCCTCAAACCCGCCGAGTAGGCGCCCGCTGCGCGCCGCCCGCGGGTGGCTGGCCGGGCGCTCGCTGCGTACCCGACTGGTGTTCGCCCTGCTCGCGCTGCTGGCGTTGGTCAGCGTCGCCATCGGTGGCCTGACCACCGTGGCGCTGCGACACTTCCTGATCGACCGGCTCGACGCCCAGTTGGCCCCCGCCACGGCCATGCGCGGCGACCGGCCGGGACGGCCCGCGTTCCCCGGCAACGGACCGGGCATCCCACAGGGGTTGCCGTCCGGCGCGGTGGTCGCCGAGATCACCGACGGCCGGGTGACCAGCGCCCGGACCCTGACCAGGAGCGTCTCCAGCGCCGATCCGTTCCCCGACGAGCAGACCGTCGCGGTGGGGGAGGTCGCCGTGCTGGCGGACCTGCCGGTCGACGCCAGGCCGCGCACCGTCGACCTCGGCGATCGCGGTGACTACCGGGCCGTGGCCCGGCAGTACTGGGACGGCCGGGTACGCGTCGTCGCGATCCCCCTCTCCGGCGTCCAGGAGACCGTCTGGGCGCTGGTCGCCGCGCAGGCCGGGGTGGCAGCGGTCGGGTTGCTGCTCGCCGGTGTGGCGGGCGCGCTGATCGTGCGGGCGACCCTGCGACCGCTCAACCGGGTGGCCGCCACCGCGACCCGCGTCACGGAGCTGCCCCTGGACCGGGGGGAGGTGGCGCTCGCCGTCCGGGTCCCGGCCGCCGACACCGACCCGCGTACCGAGGTCGGTCAGGTCGGCGCGGCGCTGAACCGGATGCTGGGCCACGTCGCCGACGCGCTCTCCGCCCGGCAGGCCAGCGAGACCCGGGTACGCCAGTTCGTCGCCGACGCCAGCCACGAACTGCGGACGCCTCTCGCGGCGATCCGCGGCTACGCCGAGGTGGCCCGGCGTGGCCGCGACGAGGTTCCCGCCGACGTGGCGCACGCCCTGCGCCGGGTGGAGTCGGAGAGCACCCGGATGACCAGCCTCGTCGACGACCTCTTGCTGCTGGCCCGCCTCGACACCGGCCGGCCGCTCGCTGTCGAACCGGTGGACCTGACCGCTCTCGTGGTGGACGCGGTCAGTGACGCGCACGTCGCCGGCCCCGAACACCGCTGGCAGCTCGAACTGCCCGAGGTGGTGATCCGGGTGCCCGGCGACGCCGCCCGGCTGCACCAGGTGGTGGCAAACCTGCTCACCAACGCCCGGGTGCACACCCCGCCCGGCAGCACCGTCACCACCACCCTCGCGGTCGACGCCGCCAGCGCCGTCCTCACCGTCGCCGACGACGGGCCGGGGGTGCCGGTGGAGCTGCAACCGGAGATGTTCGAGCGGTTCGCCCGGGGCGACAGCTCCCGATCCCGCGCCCACGGCAGCACCGGCCTCGGTCTCGCGATCGTCGCGGCGGTGGTGGAGGCACACCACGGCACGGTAGGGGTGCAGAGCCGTCCAGGTCGGACCGTGTTCACCGTCCGGCTGCCGAATCCCACAGCTGACGCATAGTTCGCACACGGCGTCGCGCCAGGCGAGCCCTCAAGGCTGGCCGCGTGGACAGAACCGAGACCCTGTTGCCGGCAGCCGCCGCACCCGAGCCGCCACCTGCCGCACGCCCCGACGAGCACTCGCCGCCGACGCGCCGCTCGCCGGCCTGGGCTCGGCCCGCGCTGGCGATCCTGCTGCTCGCCACCGGCCTGCTTTACGTGTGGGGCCTGGGCGCGTCCGGCTGGGCGAACTCGTTCTACGCGGCGGCCATGCAGGCCGGCTCGGTGAGCTGGAAGGCGTTCCTCTACGGCTCGTCGGACGCCGCCAACTCCATTACCGTCGACAAGACACCCGCGTCGCTGTGGCTGATGGCCCTGTCCGTGCGCGTCTTCGGGTTGAACAGCTGGGCGATGCTCGTGCCGCAGGCGCTCTGCGGGGTCGCCTCGGTCGGCGTGCTCCACGCGACGGTGAAGCGCTGGTACGGGCCGGCCGCCGGTCTGATCGCCGGGGCGGTCCTCGCCCTCACCCCGGTGGCGACGCTGATGTTCCGGTTCAACAACCCCGACGCGCTGCTGGTCCTGCTGCTGGTCGCCGGGGCGTACGCGACCGTGCGCGCGCTGGAGACGGCCAGCACCCGGTGGATCGTGCTGGTCGGTGTGCTGGTCGGCTTCGGCTTCCTCAGCAAGATGTTGCAGGCGTTCCTGGTGGTGCCGGTCTTCGCCGGCGTCTACCTGCTGGCCGCGCCGACCGGGCTGTGGCGGCGGGTCCGGCAGCTGCTGCTGGCCGGGTTGGCGGTGGTGGTCTCAGCCGGCTGGTGGGTGGCGCTGGTCGAGCTGGTGCCGGCGAGCGCCCGCCCGTACATCGGCGGTTCGCAGGGCAACAGCATCCTGGAGTTGACCCTCGGCTACAACGGCCTCGGCCGGATCACCGGCGAGGAGGTTGGCAGCGTCGGCGGCGGTGGCGCACGGCCGGGCGGCGGCGGTGGCCCGTTCTCCGGGCAGGACGGCGTGCTGCGGATGTTCGGCGGCGAGATCGGTGGTCAGGTCTCCTGGCTGCTGCCGGCCGCGCTGATCCTGCTGGTCGTCGGCCTGCTGCTGGCCGGAAGGGCGGCCCGCACCGACCGCACCCGGGCCGGCCTGCTGCTCTGGGGTGGCTGGCTGCTGGTCACCGGTCTGATCTTCAGCTTCATGTCCGGGATCTTCCACGCCTACTACACGGTCGCGCTCGCACCGGCGATCGGCGCGCTGGTCGGCATCGGCGTGACGCTGCTCTGGCGGCAACGCCGACTGCTGCCCGCGTCCGCGTCCGCCGAAGCTGGTACGCGCTGGCGGCGATGGCGTCCCCTCGCGGCCACGGCGACGCTCGCCGGCACCCTCGCCGTCACGGTCTGGTGGGCGTGGGTGCTCCTCGGACGCAGCCCCGACTGGCACCCGTGGCTGCGGACCACAGTGCTCGCCGCCGGTCTGGTCGGCGCGGTGCTGCTCCTGTTGGTCACCCGACTGCCCCGCCGGTTGGTGCCGGTGGTGCTGGGCCTCGGCGCGGCGGCCGCCCTCGCCGGCCCGGTGGCGTACGCGGTGCAGACCGCCGCGACCCCGCACACCGGGTCGATCCCGAGCGCCGGCCCGTTCGTGGCGGGCGGGTTCGGCCGGGGCGGTTTCCCCGGCGGGCGACCGCCCGGCGGCATGGAGCTGCCGGCCGGCGGCCAGTTCCCGGGCGGCTTCCCGAGCGGTGGCCAATTCCCCGGCAGCGGCCAGAACGGCGGACAGGGGCCCGGCTCCCCCGGCGGTGGTCGTAACGGCGCACCCGGCTTTCCGGGCGGTGGCCAGGTCCCCGGCGGCCAGGGGCGCCCGGCCGGTGGGGGAATGGGTGGGCTGCTCGACGCCCGTGAGCCCAGCACCGCGCTACGCGAGCTGCTGGAGCACGACAGCGCCGACTACACCTGGGTGGCGGCGACCATCGGCTCGAACAACGCGTCCGGCTATCAGCTCGCCACCGGCGAACCGGTGATGCCGATCGGTGGCTTCAACGGCAGCGACCCGTCACCGACCCTCGCGCAGTTCCAGCGGTACGTCCGCGACGGAAAGATCCACTACTTCGTCGGTGGCGATGGCTTCCGGGCCAACGGCGGCAGCTCGGCCTCCCAGGAGATCGCCGCCTGGGTCGCGGAGACGTTCACCGCGCAGACCGTCGACGGGGTCACCGTCTACGACCTCAGCGCCGGTACGGAGGCGTCGTGACCGCGCTGGGCGGACCACGGGCCGCCGTCCGGGCCCGACCCACCGCCGCCGTGCTGGACGTGGTGATCCCGGTCTACAACGAGGAGGTCGACCTCGGGCCGTGCGTACGGCGGCTGCACGCCCACCTGAGCGCGAACTTCCCGTACCCGTTTCAGATCACCATCGCCGACAACGCCAGCGTCGACGACACACTGAAGGTGGCCGACGGCCTCGCCGGTGAGCTGCCCGGCGTCGAGGTGCTGCACCTGGACGCCAAGGGGCGGGGGAGGGCGCTCTCCGCCGCCTGGTCGGCGTCGTCCGCGCCGGTGCTGGCGTACATGGACGTGGACCTCTCCACCGACCTGGCGGCGCTGTTGCCACTGGTCGCGCCGCTCATCTCCGGTCATTCCGACCTGGCGATCGGCACCCGGCTGGCGCGTACCTCCCGGGTGGTGCGCGGCGCCAAGCGAGAGGTGATCTCGCGGGCCTACAACCTCCTGCTGCGCGGGGCGTTGGCGGCGCGGTTCTCCGACGCGCAGTGCGGGTTCAAGGCGATCCGCGCCGACGTGGCCGCAGAGCTGCTGCCGTTGGTACGGGACACCGGCTGGTTCTTCGACACCGAGCTGTTGGTGCTGGCCCAGCGGGCCGGGCTACGCATTCACGAGGTGCCGGTGGACTGGGTCGACGACCCGGACAGCCGCGTCGACATCGTCGCCACCGCCCTGGCCGACCTGCGTGGCGTGGGCCGGCTGGGCCGGGCGCTGCTGACCGGCGCGCTGCCCCTGGCCGACCTGCGCGCGCAGGTCGGCCGGGCGCCGCTCACCGCGCCGCCTGCCCAATCCGGCCAGGCCCAGCTCGGCCAGGCCCAGCCGGGGCAGGTGCCGGTCGGGTTGCCCCGGCAACTGGTTCGGTTCGCGGCGGTCGGGGTGGCGAGCACGCTCGCATACCTGCTGCTGTTCGTGGCGACCCGGGGCATGCTCGGCGCGCAGCCGGCGAACCTGCTGGCGCTGTTGGTGACCGCGGTGGCGAACACGGCCGCGAACCGGCGGCTGACGTTCGGCATCAGCGGACGCCGGCACGCCGGCCGGCATCACGCGCAGGGGCTGCTGGCCTTCGCCCTCGGTCTGGCGTTGACCAGCGGGTCGCTGGCCGTGCTGCACGCGGTCCACGCCGTGCCCGCCCGGCCGGTGGAGCTGGCCGTGCTGGTGGCCGCGAACCTCGCCGCCACAGTGCTGCGGTTCGTGCTGCTGCGCCTCGGCATGCACCACCGCTAGCCCTCCAGCCCTCGTCGATCTTGCACTTACTGCCCCGACAATCACTCGCGAAAGGGACGTTCTGACCGCCGCAAGTGCAAGTCGACGGGGGCTGGGGGCCGCACCGCCGCACCTGAGTCACCGGCCGGTCAGCCGACCAGCATCTCGGTGAGGACCTCGACGACGCGTCGGGTGTGCCGCCCGTCGGGGTCCTCGTCGGTGTTCAGGTCGGTCACGCTCATCCCGAGCAGCCGGTCGGCGCGGGCCAACGGCGTGACCAGCGCGATCAGGTCGGCCCAGCGCGGCCCGTCCGGCTCGGGGTAGGTCACCGCGGGCAGGTCGCGCGGGTCCACCACGTCCAGGTCGAGGTGCAGCCAGGCCGGTCCGTCGCCGTCGGCGGCCAGGCCCGCGCCGACCGTCGCCGCGCCCCGACGCAGCAGCTCGGGTGCGTTGACCTGGTGGATCGCCGGGTCGATCCGGGCCGCCTCGACCCGGCTGCTCTCGTCGGTGGCCGGGCGGTGCCCGAGCAGGTGGACGCGGCTCGGCTCGATCAGTGCGCCGCCGGGGCCGACGGCGGCGGCCGGGCCGTTGCCGGTGACCACCGAGAGGTCCATGTCGGCGGCCTCACCGGTCGGCGAGGTCGTGCCGTCGAGGAAGTCCGGGTGGGCGTCGACGAACCACAGGTCGGTCGCCGGGGGCAGGCCCCGGCAGATGCCGGGCAGGATCGCGCAGTCGCCGCCGAGCACCAGTGGCCGGTGGCCGTCCGCGATCAGCGCGCCGATCCGCGCGGCGATGGCGCCGCCGGCCCGGACCAGGTCCGCCGCGCCGATCACCCCGCTGGTGGGGTCGCGGGTCGGGTCGCGCAACCGCGCCTCGTCGATCCGCCCGTCGTCGTCGGCGGCCAGGGCCTCGCGCAGGCCGGCCCGGCGCAGCGCGGCCGGGGCCCGCTCCTCGCCGCGCCCTGCGCCGGAGGAGTCCAGCGGCGCGTCCACGATCATCCAGCGCACGTCCGCAGCGTACCGGCGCGGCCGGTCGTCCCGGCCGCATTCTGTGGTGAGGCTGGGAGTACGCCGATGTGCCCGCGACGGCGAGGACGACCGGCGTACGGTGAGGGACAAGTCCGGCTTTCTGGGTCAAAAGCCTCATCGGTGTACGCCTGGGACGCCGGTGTCGAGGCGGCGAGGCAAGGAGCGATCGGTGGAACATCTGGCCTACCTGGACGCGGGGTCCGGCAGCCTGATCGTGCAGGCGGTCGTCGGCGGGGTGGCGGGTGCCGCGGTCGCCGCGAAACTCTACTGGCGACGGCTGGTCGACCGGTTCCGCCGGCAACCCACCGACCAGCGCTGAGCGGGCCAGCCCCGACGATGGCGATCTCACCCACCGAGGTACGGCCCGAGCCGGCCTCCTTCCGCGACCCCGCCAACAGGGTCTTCCACGTCGGCGACGAGGTGCTGCGCGGGCTGGACCCCCAGGCCGCCGAGCACTGGCGGGCACTGACCGGCAGCACGTTCTTTCCGGCGCTCGTCGCCGCGCGCAAGGTCTGCGCCACCGAGGACGCCCCGCCCACACTGGTGCCCGCCGCGACCGGAACCCCGTGGGCCGCCGTACTGCGCCACGAGCGCATCCCGTTCGTCTCCCACCCGTACGAGTGGTCGTTCAGCATGCTGCGCGACGCCGCCCTGCTGCACCTGGAGATCCTGACCGCCGCGCTCGGCGAGGGTTTCACCACCAAGGACGGCTCGGCGTACAACCTCCAGTGGCGCGGCTCCCAACCGGTCTTCATCGACATCGGCTCCTTCGAGCCGGTCCGTGACGGCGAACCGTGGGCCGGCTACCGGCAGTTCTGCCAGACGGTGCTCTACCCGCTGATGCTCACCGCCCACCTGGGCGTCGACTTCCAACCGTGGCTGCGCGCCCGGGTCGACGGCATCGAGGCCGACGAGCTGCGGCCACTCTTCAACGGGGCCCGCCGGCTGCGCCCCGGCGTGCTGACCCACCTGCACCTGCACGGGGCGATGCAGCACCGCAACGCCGCCGCCAGCACGACCGAGGTCCGCGACCAACTGCGGGCCGCCGGTTTCTCCCGGGAGCTGCTGCTCGCCACCGTCCGCGGCATCGAGAAACTGGTCCGCAAGCTGGACCGCCGCCCGCCCGAGAGCCACTGGTCGGACTACCAGCGCACCTGCGGCTACTCGGCCCGCGACCGGGTGGCGAAGGAGCAGTTCGTGGCCACCGCTGTGGCCGCCGGCACCCGCCCCCGCCTGGTGCTCGACCTCGGCGCCAACGACGGCCGGTACTCCCGGCTGGCGGCCGGGCACGCCGACTACGTGGTCGCCGTCGAGCAGGACCCGAGCGTCGTCGACGAGCTGTACCGGCAGCTGCGCTCCGAGGGGCAGCGCCGCATCCTGCCGCTGGTGCTGGACCTGGCCGACCCGTCGCCGGGTGGCGGCTGGCGGGGCGTCGAGCGGGCCGGCTTCGCCGAGCGGGCGTCCGCCGACGTGGTGCTCGCCCTGGCCGTGGTGCACCACCTGGCGATCGGGCGCAACGTGCCGCTGCCGGAGGTCATCGACTGGCTGGCCGGGCTGACCGCGCCGGGCGGCGCTGTGGTGGTGGAGTTCGTCCACCCGGAGGACCCGATGGCGACCCGGCTGCTGGCCAACAAGCCCGCCGGCCTCTTTCCGGACTACCGACGCGACACCTTCGAGACGTTGCTCGCCGCCCGAGGGCGCATCACCGACCGGCTGGAACTGCCCTCGGGCACCCGCACGCTCTACCGGACGGTGATGGGTGGCTGAACCGCTGTGGGACCGGGGCTGGCGAGGTGAGCTGGGCCGGCTGCTGGAGATCGTCGCGCTGGTCGGTCTCGTGGTCACCCAGCCGCTGCTGGACGTGCTCGGCCGCAGCCCCGACTTCTTCCTCTTCCACCGCGCCGACCCGGCCCAGATCCTGCTGCTGCTCGCCCTGGTGACGGTGCTCCCCACAGTCGCGGTGGCGGTGCTCGGCGCGCTCAGCCGACTGGCCGGCCGGACCGCCCGCGCCCTCACCCACACCGCGCTGGTCGGGCTGCTGGTCGCCGCCCTCGCCGTGCAGGTGGGCCGACACGTCACGCCACTTCGGGGCGTACCCCTGCTGCTGGTGGCAGTGCTGGCCGGAGCCGCCGGCGCAGCCGCGCACCGGCGGTGGCGGGCGCCGGGGCGGGTGCTGCGACTGGCCGCCGCCGGCCCGGTGGCCTTCGTGGCGCTCTTCCTGCTCGCCTCACCCACCTCGGCGGTGGTCCTGCCGCGCGGCGACGGCGGCGCGGCCGGCACCGCGCAGGGCTCGGCCGTGCACCCGCCGGTGGTCATGCTGATCCTCGACGAGCTGCCGCTGGTCAGCCTGCTCGGCGCGGACGGGAAGATCGACGCCGGGAGGTACCCGCACTTCGCCGAGCTGGCCGGCGGCTCCACCTGGTACCGCAACTCCACCGGCGTCAGCGGGTGGACGCCCAACGCGCTGCCGGCGATGCTCACCGGCCGCTACCCGGCCAAGCCGGTCGCCCCGCACTACTCGCAGTACCCGGACAACATCTTCACCGCCTTCGGCGGCCTGTACGACATCCGCGCCGAGGAGAGCATCACCCGGCTCTGCCCACCCAGCCGCTGCGAGCAGCCGGTCACCCCGGAGCAGGGGCTCGGCGTGCTGGTCCGGGAGACCGGCAAGCTGCTCGGCCGGGTCGCCGGGCCGACGGAGAGCGCTGTCGACCCGGAGGACTCCTACCGCGAGCAGACCCGCGCCGAGGCCGGCCTGGACGCTGCCGAACCGGTGCCGGCCGACCCGAAGTTCCGCTGGGACAGCCTGGACGACAACCAACCGGCCCGGTTCACCAGCTTCCTGGCCGGGCTGAAGCCGACCAGCCGGCCCACCCTGCACTTCCTGCACCTGCTGATGCCGCACTCGCCGTGGGCGTACCTGCCGTCCGGGGCGCGCTACGACGCCCCCGAGGACCTGCCCAACGACGGCGCCGGGTGGGTCGACCTGGCCCGGCAGCGGCACCTGGCCCAGCTCGGCTACACCGACCGGCTGATCGGCGAGACGCTGCGGACGCTGCGCGCCAGCGGCCTCTACGACCAGGCCCTCGTCGTGGTGACCGCCGACCACGGGGTCAGCTTCCGCCCCGGCGCGCAGGGCCGGGGCATGGACGCCATCAAGGCCGCCGCCGGCGAGGTCGCCTGGGTGCCGACGTTCGTCAAGGAACCCCGGCAGCAGACCGGCCGGGTGGACGACCGCAACTGGGAACACGTCGACCTGCTGCCGACAGTGGCCGACGAGGCCGGCGTCCGGTTGCCCTGGCGGGTCGACGGGCGCTCCGCCCGGCAGGCCCCCCGCACCGACGGTACGAAGCACTTCTACGACCGCCCCGGCGAGCCGGTCACCTTCCCCGGTGGCGTGCCCGCGCCGCCACCCCTGCCGACACCCCACCCCCTGGTCGGCACCGAGGTCCGTGCCGGCCCGGCCGCCGGCAGCGCCCGGGTCGCCGACCTGGCCGCGTTCACCGCCACGGACCCGGACACCGGCACCCTCCCGGCGCTCGTCTGGGGAGACGTCCCGGACCGGATCCCGGACGGCACCCTGCTCGCCGTCGCCGTCAACGGCCGCATCGGGGCCGTCGTCCCGGTGGTGCCGGCCGACCCCGGCGGACGCCGGTTCGCCGCGCTGCTGGCCGACGACAAGCTGTTCCACGCCGGCACCAACCAGCTCGACGTCTTCCAGGTCGCGACGGACGGTACGCTGCGACGCCTCACCCTCTCCTGACCTGGCTTCCGGGTTCGGTCCGGTCCGGTCCCGTCTGGCGGGATGCCGGGTTTCCCGGCCGCCCGGTCGGGAATCGGGTGACGCATACCTCACCGCCGAACCACGGCGGGCGTTGTCCCCCGAGCCGCAATTACGGTAGAAGCGAAGGCAATTCAACGTAGATCTGCCGGCGAAGCGAGGAACCACATGACGGAAGTCAAGCTCGATCACCCCGGTGGGCAGCTGTCGATGCCGGTGCATCCTGCGGTCGAGGGCCCCGCCGGTATCGGGGTGAGCAAGCTGCTGAAGGAAACCGGGATGACCACGTACGACCCCGGTTTCGTCAACACCGCCGCTGCCTCATCAGCGATCACCTACATCGACGGCGACGCGGGCATCCTGCGTTACCGGGGCTACCCGATCGAGCAGCTGGCCGAGAAGTCCTCCTTCCTGGAGGTCTCCTACCTGCTCATCTACGGTGAGCTGCCGACCGAGCAGCAGCTGACCGAGTTCACCGAGTGGATTCGGCGGCACTCGCTGCTGCACGAGGAGATGCGCCGCTTCTTCGACGGCTTCCCCCGGGACGCCCACCCGATGGCGGTGCTCTCGTCCGCGGTGAGCGCCCTGTCCACCTTCTACCAGGACAGCCTGGACCCGTTCGACTCCGAGCACGTGGAGATCTCCACGGTCCGGCTGATGGCGAAGGTCCCCACCATCGCCTCGTACGCGTACAAGAAGTCCATCGGTCAGCCGCTGCTGTACCCGGACAACTCGCTCGGGTACGTGGACAACCTGCTGCGGATGACGTTCGGCGTGCCGGCGGAGCAGTACGAGGTCGACCCGGTGATGTCGAAGGTGCTGGACATGCTCTTCGTCCTGCACGCCGACCACGAGCAGAACTGCTCCACGTCGACAGTCCGCCTGGTCGGCTCCAGCAACGCCAACCTGTTCGCCTCGGTCTCGGCCGGCGTGAACGCGCTGTTCGGCCCGCTGCACGGCGGCGCCAACCAGGCGGTGCTGGAGATGCTCCAGCAGATCCACGCCGGCGACGGCGACGTCCGGTCCTTCGTCCGCAAGGTCAAGGACAAGCAGGACGGCGTCAAGCTGATGGGCTTCGGCCACCGGGTCTACAAGAACTACGACCCGCGGGCGGCGATCGTCAAGAAGGCCGCGCAGGACGTGCTGGGCCGGATGGCCAAGCCCGACCCGCTGCTGGACATCGCCATGGAGCTGGAGGAGATCGCCCTTGCCGACGACTTCTTCGTCTCCCGTCGGCTCTACCCGAACGTGGACTTCTACACCGGCCTGATCTACAAGGCCATGGGTTTCCCGACCAAGATGTTCACAGTGCTCTTCGCGCTCGGCCGGCTCCCCGGCTGGATCGCCCAGTGGCGCGAGATGATCAGCGACCCGGAAACCAAGATCGGCCGTCCGCGGCAGGTCTACGTCGGCTCCGCCGAGCGGGACTACGTCCCCTTCGGCGAGCGCTGACCTCCGCCGCACGCACCAATTTTCGCACCACCGCAGGCCGTCGGCCCGATCCGGGTCGACGGCCTGCGTCGTTCCCGCCCTCGCCAGGATCCCTGATGAGCGTGATGCCTGTGCGTCATCAGAATGACTCACAGGCATCAGGCTCAATCAGGACGAGGCCCACTGGCCGACGAGGGCTGTTCCGGCTCCGCAGGTGGCGTCACCGCGCGGCGTGCACCTCAGCGCAGGCCGGCGGCGGCGAGCAGGTTGCCCTCGGGGAGCGCCGGGAGGGCCCGACCCTGCGACATCCGCTGCTCGGCGCGTTCGGCGGTGAACGCGGCGTCGTGGTGGATGGCGGCCGCGTAGCTGGCGGCGGTGTGCTGGGCGATAGCGGCCCAGCCGTACTGGTCGTGGACCATCCGGCGGGCGCGGCGGGCCATGACGCGGGAACGGTCGGGGTCCGACAGCAGCGCGTCCACGGCGTCGGTGAGGCTGTCCGGGTCGTGCGGGCGGAAGGTCATCCCGGTGACGCCCGGTTCGACGATCTCGCCGAGGCCACCGGTGGCGGCGACGGCCAGGGGAGCGCCGGCCGCGGCGCCCTCCAGGGCGACCATGCCGAACGGCTCGTAGATGCTCGGCACGACGAAGCAGTCGGACGCGGCCATCAGCGCCGGCAGGTCGGTGCCGCCCAGGAAGCCCGGCATGGTGACCATGCCGCCGAGGCCGCTGCGGTGCACCTCGGCCTCCAGTTCGGCGCGGTACGGGCCGTCGCCGGCGATCACGGCACGCAGCCCGGGGTGCCGCTCGCGCAGCCGGGGCAGCGCGGCGATCAGGTGCTGGACGCCCTTCTCGTACACGAGGCGGCCGGCGAAGGTGACCAGCGGGCCGTTCCCTGCGAAGCGGGCGCGGGCGGCGGCCACGGCACGCGCGGGCACCCGCCAGCGGCGCGGCTCCACGCCGTTGGCGACCACGTCGACCCGCCCGGCCGGCACGCCGAAGAGCGCGTTCACCTCGTCGCGCATGTACCCGGAGCAGACGATCACCCGGTTGGACTCGCTGCTGAGCCACTGCTCGACGCTGTGGATGGTGCGGTTCATCTCCTCCGGCAGCCAGCCCTGGTGCCGGCCGGCCTCGGTGGCGTGGATCGTGCTGACCAGCGGGATGTCCAGGTGGTCGCGCAACGTCATGGCGGTGTGCGCGACGAGCCAGTCGTGGGCGTGGACGACGTCGTACGAGCCGGCCTCGGTGGCGCGCAGGGCGGTGCGGGTGAGGGTGTGGTTGAAGGCCATCGTCCAGGCCAGCAGCGAGCCGGTGGCGAGGGGGAAGGT
>NZ_JBEXGE010000053.1:0-31235 GCF_040607155.1 Micromonospora sp. NPDC005324
CGCCATCAGGTGGGCAGCCGAGGGGATCTACCCTTGCCGGCGAATGCCCGGCACATGTGCCGCATCGAGCCCGGCCAACCCGTGCTGCTCGCCGCAATCGTTGCGCACGACCTGCTCGTCGTGCATCCCGTCAGCACCGTCGGACGCCTGCTCGCCGACCTGCACACTCACCTGGCGGGAGCCGACAATGACCGCTGACCCCGCCGCCGTCGCTGCCGCACGACAGGTTCTGGCTCACCTGGGCGTCACGGTGACCGATCTGCAATCGCATCCCGCGACGCCGTCCGTTGTGCCGACGGTCGCCGAGTACCTGCCCCGTGTTCTTGCCGCTGCCGGGCCCGGAGCACGCCGCACCTACGGCACCTACTGGGAGCGGATGGCCGCCGCGTGGCCCGATCGATCCTCGGACACCACTTCTCGTGAATATCCACGCGAGATCAACTCCCCTCGCGTGGGGACGAGAACCGGTACGTGGCATTTGTGCACCCAGACGCCGGGAGTGGCTTCTCCGTGCGCTGACACCGCTGTGTCCGCCTTGGCGGGGGCCTAGGTGAGTTCCGGCCGCCCGCGTCCCCGCCAGCCCGACGAACAGCTCGTCGAGGCCCTCGTGCCAACCCCGCTGCCCGTCGCGGTACCGGAGCCGGCACCGCTGCCGACATTGCCCACGCCCGGCGCCCCCAGTGGCGATGGCCGCCTGCTGTTCGACGTGGCGCGCCCCGACGCCGCCGGCCGCGTTACCGCTCGTGCGCTGCTGCGGACGTTGGGCTGGACACCGGGCCTCACCCTGCACGTCGACGTCGTGACCGGCGCAATCCTGATCACCCCGGCCGCCGAAGGCGCGCACGCCGTGGGACCCGCGAGGAACTGCCCCTACCGGCCGCCGCCCGACACCTATGCGGCATCGCCACCGGCGAACCCGTGCTTCTGGCTGCCCTGCCCCGCCAGAACCGCATTGTCGTGCACCCCTCAAACACCATCGCGTCGGTTCTGGCCGACCTGCACGCGCGCATCCTCGGAGAGCCTTCGTGACCACGGATTCCGATCGTGTCGCCACCGCCCGAGCGCTGCTCGAGCACCTGGGCGTTACTGCCACCGACCTCACTGATAGTAACCGGCCGGCCGTGCCGACGGTCGCCGAGTACCTTCCTGCTGTTGTCGCGGCGGCGAGCCCGGCCACCCGACGCACCTACGGCAGCTCTTGGCGACGAATGGCCGCCGCCTACGGCGATCGGCGCATCGACGCAGTGCGGGCCAGCGACATCGAAGCCCTTATGCGACAGGCCGCCGCAGGCGCCCGCCTTCGCCGCAACTCCCGAAACGGCCGGCACGCCGGCGAGCGGAATGATGCCGTTGGTCGGGGCAGTGCCGAGCGACGAGCCGGACGGTTCGCTGCCGGGAACGAAGGTCGCCGCCGGCAGCATCGCGAATTTGATCAACTCCGCCCGGTTCCACGTGCTCCGCTCGGTTGCGGACGCGGCGCCCGGCAGCGTCAGGCTCAGCGCGGCCACCGCAGCACCCAGGCCCACCCGCTTGCTTACTGCCATCAGTCCTTATTACGTCGGGAACGAAGGACCAGCTGCTTCTCGGTAGTGAGTGATCCGATGGCAAGGTAGAGAGACGCGGTGAATTCGGACTGACCAAAGGGAATCCGCGCCCGATCCCGTGCGGTGACCCTTCAAGGCGACCTCGGCTTGCCGGACGATTGCGCGATCTGTGCCGTCCGGAGAGCCCCTACCGGTGACGGCGGGCCGAGCACGAGAGCCGACCGGACCACCGTGGCGAGCGCGTGCCCGACGCGTCGGCTGACGAGATCGCGGGCGACGGAAGGAAGTCCCGTGCGGGAATCAGCGGACCGCGACCCAGCGCCCGGAGCCCGATCAGGTCGTCGGGCGTGGCGTCAGGGCTGTCGTCGACAAGTTGGGGCAGCCTGGTGCCCAGCGCCATCACCACCAGCAGCATGATGGCTGTCGCGAGCAGTATGTACAGCAGCGCGACTTCCCGGCCCGGCCCGGTGCCGATCACCGCGCCGATGGACGAGGCGAGCGCGCCGCCAGGGGCCAGCAGTGGCCCAAACAGCTCCGGCGCATAGGCCGCCAACAGCCCGAAGCCGATCGGCAGCGCCGACCACGCGATCATCGCGTAGAGCGTAAACACCGGGCCGTGGAACCGCTGCGGGACTTTGACCTCCACGATCGCGGCATGGATCCCGTTGATCACCGTCAGCATGAGGGACATGCCGAACACGCCGACGCCGATCGTCACCAGGTTCGCTTGCAGGCCGGTCACCAGGCCGAAGGCGGCCAGGCCCAGCGCGCACAGCAGCACGCTTCGCATCCGGCGCCGCGGCGGGCCGCCCCACTTTCTCATGACAAGGCCACCCAGCACGCCTGCCAGTCCCGCGCCAAGCAGGATCCAACCGATGTCGGCGAGCCGGCCGATCCCCAGCGCCAGTGGTGGGATCAGCAGGAACAGCGGCGACAGCAGGACGTTGAGCACCGCGAAGAAGATCAGCATCCGGCGGAACCGGGTGTCGCCCCAGGCGTACCGGAAGCCGGTTTTGATCTCGGTCGTCACCGACTCCGCCGGCCCCGCCATGGTGCGCGGGAAGCGGACCAGGAGCGTGACGATGATCGCGACCGCGTTGCTCACCACGACGAGGACGAGGATGGCCTTCAGACCGACGACGGCCAGCAGCCCGACGGCCGCGACCGGCACGAACAGGCGACTCGTCGTCGCGGCGATCTGGACGACGCCGGTGGCATGACCGAGGTATCGCTTGGGAACGAGCTGCGGCACGGCGGAGTCGGAGGCGAGCCGCTGGACGGTGAGCGCTGCCGACAGGAGTGCGAGCAGCGGATAGGTGTGCCAGATCTGCAGGCTTTCGGTCCACGACAGCAGGCCGAGCGTCAGCTGAACGCCGACCGCGCAGACGCCGCTGGCGAGCATGACCGTGCGACGGCCGCAGCGGTTCACCACTATGCCGGCCAGCGACGCGATGAGCAGCCCGGGCACCAGCCCGGCCACGGCGGACAGGGCGAACTGGCCGGGTGAGCCAGTGGAGAGCAGGATCCAGATCGTGATCGCGAACGCGGCCAGCGCCGAGGCGCTGATCGAGGCGAGTTGCGCCGCCGCCACCGCGAGAAAACGGTGCATCGTGGGCCGAGGGCCGTCGGGTGCGTTCGGCGAATCCGCGCGCGAGACCTCGAGCAGCCGCCACCCGTCCCCGCCGGCCGGCTCCCCCGCGGAGACGGCCGGATGGGTGCTCGTCATGATCTCGGCGAGTTCGGCCGCGCGGTGCTTCTGGAAGAAGTGACCCGCCTCGTCGAGCAGCACCACGGCGGTGATGTCGCTGAGGAAGTGCCACTCGCGGAAGCGCTCCTGATAGAAGTCCGATGCCGGGTCCTGCTCCCCGGCCACGCTGATGACCGGCGCCCGCAACCGCTCCACCGAGCTCTCAAAGAGCCGCGTGAAGTAGTCCTCTGCCGCTTCGGTGTCGCGGCGGGTGTTGTGGACGATGAGCCGGGCCTGCGCGGCATCGATGTCGCTCATGTCGAGCCCGAGCCCGGTCAGCCCATCCGCGTAGGCGCGGTCGCTGCGCGACGTGTCCGGATTGGCGAGCCGGCCCAGCTCGCCGAGCAGGCCCCGGCCCGGCCGGGCGAAGGGGAAGATCGCGCCGATGTAGACCGCCTCCGGGACGCGGCCCGCCGCCTCCAGCTTCCTGGCGATCTCGACGATGAGCGCCGAGCCGACACCGCAGTGCCCGTAGAGCGCGATCGGCCCAGCGACCCTCTCCTGGATCTCCTGCACGCACCGGGCGGCGACATCCTCGAGCGGTGCGCGCTGATCGTCGATTCCCGGATCGTGGCCGGGGATGGCCACCGACCACAGTGCGTGCGTGGCTGGCAGTTCGTCCGCCAGCGACTTGTACGCCATCGCATTGCCTCCGCCATAAGGAACGGCGACGTAGCTGAGTTCGGCCTCGGTCGACGGCTTCGGCGTCAGCCGGTGCAGGAGCCCGCGATGCGTCGGCGTCTTCCCGTCGAGCAGGGCGGCGAGCCGCCGGATCGTCGCGTGGGTGAACAGGTCCATCACGGCGATCGAGGTGCCGTCCGCCGTCGCACGCCTCAGCCGTTCGACCACCTTGATCGCGAGCAGGGAGTGACCGCCCACGGCGAAGAAGTTGTCGTCGATCCCGACGTCGGCCCCGTCCAGGACGTCCGCCCACACCGCGTGGATCATCCGCTCCGAGTCGGTGCATGGCGGCACCCGCCCGGCGTCCCCGCCGACGGGCGCCTCCGGCGCGGGCAGCCGCCCGCGGTCCACCTTGCCGTTCGCGGTCAGCGGCAGCCGGGTCAGCGTGACGAACGAGTTGGGGACCATGTAGGCCGGTAACGCTGCCGCGAGGTGCGACCGCAGCCGCGCGGGGTCGGGAACGGCTCCGGGGTCGGGGACGGTTTCGGGGTCAGCCACGACGTAGGCCACGAGCTGGGCCGCGTTGCCTGTCCCGTGAGTGGTCACCACGCACTCGGCGACCTCGGGTTGGCGGGTCAGATGAGCTTCGATCTCGCCGAGCTCGATCCGGTAGCCGCGGATCTTGACCTGGGCGTCGGCGCGGCCGAGGAACTCGATGATGCCGTCGGGTCGGTACTGGCCGAGGTCGCCGGTCCGGTAGAGACGAGCGCCGGTGCGCGGATGGGTGACGAACGCCGCCGCGGTCCGCTCCGGGTCCCTCCAGTAACCGGATGCCACGCCGACGCCACCGATGTACAGGTCGCCAGGCACGCCGACCGGCACGTCGCACATCCCGCGATCGAGAACGTGGAACTGCTGGTTGGTCATCGCGCGGCCGTACGGGATCGAGGACCACGACGGGTCGACGTGTCCGATCGGGTAGCAGATCGACCAGATCGACCCCTCGGTCGCTCCGCCGAGGCTGATGATCTCGGCGTTCGGGGCGAGCGCGCGGATGCGGTCGGGCAGCGTCGGCGGGATCCAGTCGCCGGACATCATCACCACCCGCAGCGAGCTGATGTCGGTACCTTCCAGCTCGGCGTGCTCGACCAGCAGTTCCATCAGCGCGGGCACCGAGTTCCACACGGTGATCCGCTGCTGCATGACGGTCCGCGCCCACGCGGCCGGGTCCTTGTCCTCCTCGGGCCGTCCCATGACCAGTGTGGCGCCGGCGGCCAGCGTGCCGTAGATGTCGTAGACCGAGAGGTCGAAGCTCAGGGCGGACAGTGCGAAGATCCGGTCGTCGGGTCCCACCCGGAACCGGGCGGTGACGTCGCGGACGGTGTTCAACGCGGCCCTGTGCTCGATCATCACGCCTTTCGGCGTGCCGGTCGAGCCCGACGTGAAGATCACGTAGGCGAGGTCGCCGGGCTCGGCGGGACAGGCTGGCGCCGAGTCACCCGACTCGTCGGTGACGGGCAGCACCAGCAGCCCGTCCGGCCAGTTAAGCCGCGAACGCAACGCCGCCTGGGTGAGTGCCACGGTGCAGCCGCCGCGCGCGATGAGCTCGTTGCGGCGGCGCTCAGGCAGGTCGGCGTCGACCGGCAGGTAGGCGGCGCCGGCCTTGTTGATCGCCAGCACCGCGACGACCTGCTCCCACCCCCGCCACATCACGACGGCCACCAGGTCGCCTTCTGTCACCCCGGAAGCGGTCAGCCGCGCCGCGAGGTGATCGGAGCGTCGGTCGACTTCGGCGTGCGAGAGCCGGCCACCGGGGTGGATCACCGCCGGGTGGTCGGGCGTGCTGCGCGCCTGCGCTTCGACCGGGACGTGCAGGAGCTGGTCCGCGCCGAGGTCGGCGCTCGTGTCGTTCCAGCGTACGCGCTGCGCGCGCTCGTGGGCCGTGAGCAGCTCGTGGCTCGAGATCGGAACGTGCGGGTCGGCGGCGATGCCCTCCAAAAGGACGCGGAAGTGCGCGCCCAGGCGCTCGATCGAGTCCGCGGAGAACAACGCGGTGTTGTAGGTCATCAGGAAGTCGCCGTCGCCTGCGGTGTGCAGCTCGAGGTCGAACCGGGTCACGCAGTACGAGATGTCGACGTCTCCGATGACCGTGATCGACGGGTTGCTCCGCTCGGCCGCTTCGTAGCTCTGCATGGAGAAGACCACCTGGAACAGCGGCGACCGGGACACCTCCCGCGGCACGTTCAACTCGGTGACCAGACGCTCGAACGGCAGTTCCTGGTGGGCGAAGGCGTGCACGGCCGTGGCGCGGACCCGTTGGAGCAGCTCGACGAACGTCGGATCGCCCGAGGAGTCGACCCGCATCGTCACCATGTTGATGAAGCAGCCGACGAGGTCGTCGAGCTCGGGTACCGGCCGGCCGGCCGCCGGCGACCCGATCGTGACATCGTCCTGCTGCGCCCGGCGGCCCAGCAGAATGGCGAACGCCGCGAGCAGCACCATGTACGGCGTGGCCCGCTGCTTGCGTCCGAGCCGGACCAGCTCGGCGAGCACACTCGGCGCGACCGAGAACGTGTGCGCGGCCCCGGCGTAGGTCGGTATCGGCGGCCGCTGCCGGTCGGTGGGCAGCTCGAGTGGCGCGACGCCGGCGAGCTGCTCGCGCCAGTACGCCACATCCTGCTCGGTGTCGGGCAGTGCGCGCTGCCACGCGGCGAAATCCCGGTAGCGGACTGGCAGGTCCGGCAGCGGTTCGCCGGCCAGGCAGGCCAGCACCTCGTCGAGGAGGAGCTCGGTGGACCATCCATCTGCGGCGATGTGATGGATCGCGAGCGCGAACACGTGCTCGTCGGGGGCGATCGTGATCAGCATCCCCCGCGCCACGGGGCCGGCGGCGAGGTCGAACGGCTCGGCCATGAAGGCGTCGACGAGCGCGCTCACGGCATCGTCGGACCCGGCCTCAGCCGTGGTGAGCGGGATCGCGCCGACGTCGTCGACGAGCACGACGGGCCGGCCGTCCACGGTCGCGGGAAATCGGGTCCGCAGCGGCTCGTGTCGGGCCGCGACCCGGTTCAACGCCTCGGCGAGCGCCTCCGGATCGACCCGGCCGCGTAGCCGCCAGGCCTCGGGGATCGTGTACGCCGTCGTGCCGGGCGCGTACGCGTCCATGAACCAGAGGCGTTCCTGGGCGAACGACATTACCGCTTCTCCGTCGGGCAGGACGGGGATCGTCGTCGGCGTCGGAGGCAGCTCGTTCAGGTCGCTCATGGGACGTCCTCCGGAGGTCATCGGGGCGCTCCACTCACCAGCGCGGCGAGTTCGCGGATCGTGGAGTTGTCGAAGAGATCCATGATCGTGAGTCGAGGGGTGTTCGGGCCCAGTGCGGAACCCAGCCTGGTCAGCACGCGTGTGGCGTGCAGAGAGTGGCCGCCGAGCTCGAAGAAGTCGTCGTCGATGCCCACGTGCGGCACTCGGAGCACCTCGCGCCACACCTCGGCGATCGCCTTCTCGACCTCCGTGGACGGATCGGTCGTCGCCCGGTCCGCTGCGTCCGGTGACACCAGAGCCGCCACGGGAGTGGAGTCGTTCAACACCAACCGTTCGCGTTGGAACGGGTACGTGGACAGCGGGATGCGCCGGGGCGGTCGGCCGCCGTGCAGCGCGGACCAGCGCACGGGCAGCCCGGCCTGCCACAACCTGCCGGCGGCGCGGAGCGACTCGGCGGCGTCCCCGGCTCCTTCCGGCAGGCTCTGCACGATTGTGCGGTCGGGGTGCTGCTGGGCCAGGCTCCCGAGCATCTCCCCGGGGCCGACCTCCAGCAGGATGCCGGCCGAGCTGGCGAGCAGGGTCTCCACGGCGTCGGAGAGGCGGACGGTGTCCCGCAGGTTTCCGGTCCAGAAGGCCGGGTCGCACGCTTCGCGCGCGGTGACCGGCGCACCGGTCCGGTCGGAGATCCACGGGAGCTGCGGTGGGCTCAGTCGCACCGAGGCTACCGCGTGGGCGTACTCGTCGAGAATGTCGTCAACAAGGGCCGAGTGGTCCACGAGCCGACCCCGGGTGAGCACCAGCGACAGCGCATCGGCCCGGCTGAGGACCCCAGCCGAGACGGCGGCGGCGAATCCGCCCAGGTTGTGCCCGAGGACCGTGTTCGGGCTGATCCCACGGGATGCCCACAGCTCGGCCAAGGCGTGCTGGACGGCGAAGAGCGCGGGCTGACCGACGGCCATCGTGGACATTCGCGCTGCCGCCTCGGCTTCGGCGTCGGGCTCCGGGTACAGCACCTGCCGCAGGTCCAGGCCGAGGTCGGCGCTCGCCTGAGTCGCGCTGTCGTCGATGGCCGCGCGGAAGACCGGCTCCCGCAGGTACAGCTCGCGCGCCATGCCCACGTGTCGGCCCTCTTGACCGGGAAAGAGGAACGCGACGTGCGGCGCCTCCGCCGAAGGGCTCGCGGAGGCCTGCGGATGTTCGGCCATGTCCGTCAGGGCCCGGATCGCTTCGTTGCGGTCCCGGCACACCACGAAGGTGCGCTGGGCGAACGCCGCGCGGCCGGTTTGCAGCGTCCATGCCGCGTCGGCGACGGCGACCGGGTCCCGTTGGAGCCGGTCGCGCAGCCGTGCCGCCAACTCGGCGAGTGCGGGAACGGTGCGCGCCGACAGTGGCAACAGGTGATTGCGGCCGTCGTCGGGGGACCCGTGTGCGCTGGGCGCCTCCTGCACGACGAGGTGAGCGTTGGTCCCGCCGATCCCGGTGGAGTTGACCCCGGCTCGGCGGGGGCCCGCACCCGGCGGCCACGGCGTCGCCTCGCTCGTCACCACGAACGGGCCGGCCGAGAGATTGAGGAGTGGGTTGGGGCGGCGGAAGTGCGCTGTGCCCGGAATGAGGCCGTGGCGCAGCGACAGCACCACCTTGATCAAGCCGATCACGCCTGCCGCGGCGTCGGCGTGGCCGATGTTCGACTTGACGGAGCCGAGCAGGCAACTCCGCGGCGATCCCGCCCCGAACGCCCGCGACAGTGCGCGGACCTCGATCGTGTCACCGATGGTAGTGCCGGTTCCGTGTGCCTCGACGTACCGGATCGTGTCCGCGTCGACACCGGCGACGAGGTGCGCGGTCCGGGTCGCGGTCACCTGTCCGGTCACGCTCGGCGCGGTGAAGCCCACCTTGTCGGAGCCGTCGTTGCTGAGCGCCGAGCCCATGAGTACGGCGTGGATGTGATCCCGGTCGGCGAGCGCGTCGGTCAGCCGCTTGAGCACGACGATTCCCGCACCGTCGGCGCCGACCATGCCGTCGGCGTCCGCGTCGAACGGCCGGCAGTAGCCGTCCGGTGAGAGGAGGTCGTCACCGTCCTCGGCGCCGGTCGCGCCACGCAGCGCGACTCCCCCCGCCAGGGCCGTGTCGCACTCGCCGGCGAGCAGGGCCTGGCATGCCAGATGAACGGCGACAGCCGATGTGGAGCAGGCGGTCTGCACGGTGACGGCCGGGCCGCGCAGGTTCAGCTTGTACGCCACGCGGCCGGTGAGGAAGTCCCGGCTGCCGGCGAGCCGGAGCTGCTCGTCCGTTGTCTCCGGGAGCCGGTGCCGCTGCGAACGCAGCTCGGCGAAGTGGTCCGTTTCGCTGCTCCCCGCGTACACACCGATGGCGCCTGGGTAGGTGCCGGGGTCGTAGCCGGCGTGCTCCAGAGCCTCCCAGGCGCACTCGAGGAACACCCGATCCTGCGGGTCGAGCAGCTGCGCATCCCGCGGCGTCATCCCGAAGAACGCGGCGTCGAACCGATCGGCGTCGGCGACCACGCCGTACCTGCGTCCGGAGTCGAAGCGAGTGGTCAGATCGCGGCCCGCGGTGAGGGCGGCCCAGAAGTCGTCGAGGTCCGCGGCGCCGGGTATCCGAGCAGCCAAACCGATGACGGCTACGGCGGTCTGCGTGTCCTCGTCGGCTGAGTCCTCGTACATCTTCCGCCAATCACTCGGTTCGCTGGGCAACAAGTCGTCCGTAACTTTCAGTCGCCGGCTTCGTCCAGCAGTCGGGAGAGGCCGGCCACCGTCGGGTTCTCCAGGATCGTGCGCACCGGTACGCGCAGTCCCAGCTCGGTCCGCAACCGGGACGCCATCTGGATCGCGAGCATCGAATGGCCACCCAGCGCGTAGAAGTCGTCGTCGGCTTCGACCTGCTGCACCTCGAAGAGCTCACACCAGACCGCGGCGACGACGGCGGCCGTCCCGTTCCCGGCCCCCTCGACGTTCGTGCTCATTCGCCGGCCCCCCGTCCGGAGCGCCCTTGCAGCAGCCGCTTGCGGCGCTCGCGCATCCCGGCAGCACGCGCCGGACTGGTCGGCTCCGCGACCGCAGGTTCAGTCCGGGGTCCGTCGCCCAGGTGCTGGGCGAGCGCGGCGATCGTCGGGAACTCCAGCAGCGACACCAGCGATGTCGTCGCTGCGGTGCGAGCACCGATCAGGGTGTGCACGGCGGCGAGGGCGAAGGACGTACCCCCGAGGTCGAAGAAGTTGTCGTCGCGGCCGACGTCGTCGCGGCCGAGCACCTCCCGCCAGATTTGGACGAGGCTCTGTTCCATGCCGGTGTGAGCCGACGTCGTGAGGTCGAGGCGGGGCGCCGCCGCAACCGCCACGGAACGCGGGGGCGGAAAGACGTCCTCGACCGAGCCGGGCAACGAGCGGATCGGGGCTGCGGGATCCGCGACGGCCGCAACGAGGAGCCGTTCGAAGTGTTCGGCCATCCGCGCGATCGAGGCCGCCTCGAACAGATCAGTCCGGTAGGTGAGCGTCAGGTCGAAGTCGTCCCCGCCGTTGGCCGAGCGGAAGACGAGCATGTCGAGGTCGACCTTCGCCCCGCTCGGCGGGAGGTCGGTGGCCGTGGCGCGCAGGCCCGCCAGACGCGGGCTCACGATCGGCTCCTGTTCGAAGGAGAGGAACGCCTGGACCAGCGGGGCGTGCCCGGGGTCGCGATCGGGCGCGAGTTCCTGTACGAGCTGCTCCATCGTCACCTCGCGGTAGGTCAGGACGTCGAGCAGCTCCGCCTGCACCGATCGGCACAGGTCGGCGAAGCTCCGGTCGTCGTGCGCCTCGACGAGCACCGGGAGTGTGGTGGCGAAGAACCCGATCATGCTTTCCAGCTCGGCGCGGTCGCGGGCGCTTACCGGGACGCCGACCAGCACGTCGCGGCACTCGGCGAGGCGGGAGAGGAGGGTGGCGTACGCGCTCAGCACCAGGACGAACGGCGTCACACGCAGCTGCTGGGCCAGCCGCAGCGCCGGGGTCATCACCGCGGCGCGCAGCAGGTGACGGTGGTTCCCCCCGTGGGTTCCGGCGACCGGCGGGCGTGGCTTGTCGGTCGGCAGTCGCAGCACCATCGGGGCCCCGGCGAGGTGCTCGCGCCACCAGCCGACCTGCTCGGCGTCGACAGGGCGTGCCCTCTGCCAGGCCGCGAAGTCGGCGAACTGAAGGGGCAGCGCGGCGCGTTCGGGCCCACCGTCATACCCCTGGGCGAGCTCGTCGAAGAACACGTGCAGCGACGGACCGTCGGAGACCAGTTGGTGCATCGTGACGACGAGCAGGTGCATACCGGGCCCCGTCAGGAGCAGTCGCGTGCGCAGCAGCGGTCCACGCTGGAGGTCGAACGGCTCGTCGGCCCAGGCTTGGGCCAGCCGGAGCGCCGCGGCGTCCGCGCTCTCGGTCTTGTCGACGTCCAGTTCGACGACGGGCAGTTCCACGGCCGGGTCACCGATGCGCTGCACGGGTTCGAACGACGGCGCGATGCCGGGCGCGAAGGTCGAACGCAGCGATTCGTGCCGTGCGACGACACGCGCGACGGCGCTCCGGAGCCGCGGCACGTCGAGCGGGCCTTCCAAACGGACCGCCACCGTGATGTTGTACATGGGCGTGTCCGGGTGGAGCAGTTCGACCAGGTACAGCGCCCGCTGGGCACCCGACAGCGGCAGCGGCCCCGCCTTGCCGTCCAGCGATGGGATGTGGTCCGGCGCCTCGGCGGTGACCCGCTCGATCATGCTGAATCTCCGCTCGCCGTCGGTCGGGTATCCCAGGCGGCCAGGGCAAGCCGGTCGACCTTTCCGCTGGGTGTGCGCGGCAACGCCTCGACGACCTCGGCCCTGACCGGGACCATGTAGGCGGGCAACCGGTCGCGTAGGGCCGTGAGCAGGCCAGCCGTCCAGGCCGGCACGTCCTCCGGGACCGATCTCGGCACGAGGAACGCGCGGAGGTTCCGCTCCTCGGCTGCGGAACCCGCGACCACCACCACCGCCTGTCCGACGGACGGGTCCGCGGCCAGCACGCTCTCGATTTCGCCGAGTTCAATTCGGAAACCGCGCACTTTGACCTGCGTGTCCTGACGGCCGAGGAACTCCAGGAAACCGTCCGGGGTGACCCGGCCGAGGTCCCCGGTGCAGTAGGCGGGTACGGCCGCGTCCAGCGGATCGGTGCGGTAGCTCCGCGCGGTGCGCTCAGGCAGATTCAGGTAGCCGGGTCCGACGGCGGCCCCGGTGATCCACAGCTCGCCCACTTCGCCGTCCGGCACCGGCCGGCCGGTCGGATCGCAGACCCGCACGTCGGTACCGGTGATCGGCCTGCCGATCGAGGGCAGGTCAACCCAGTCGACCACGTCCGCGGGCAACCGGTACCAGGTGGCGACGTGGGTCTCGGTCGTGCCCCACTGGTTCACCAGCCTGCAGTCCGGCAGCCGGGTGAACATCGCCCGGATCGCCGCGGTGGACTGCACCTGCTCACCCGACGTGAGGATCTCGCGCAGCGGGTGCGTCTCCGGGGTGGCCTCAGCGGCGAACAGGGCGAGCGACTGGATCATCACGAAGGGTATGAAGAGCCGGTTGATCCGTTCCCGCTCGATGAGGTCCCAGAGCAGCTGCGGGTCCAGGCGGTCGTCCTCGTCGCAACAGACGACGGTGCCGCCCTCGCCGAGCGTGGGGAGCACCTCCTGATAGATCACGTCGAACGACGCCGGGGCGAACTGGAGAGTCCGGTCCCCGGGGCCGCACTCACTGGCCTCGGACTGCCAGGCCACCAGATTGGCGAGGTTGTGGTGGCCGTAGAGCACGCCCTTCGGGCGGCCGGTGGACCCGGAGGTGTAGACGATGTAGGCGATCTTGTCGCCAACCGGGTCCGGCACCGCCCAGGCCGAACCCGCGGTGGCGTAGTGGACCTCACCATCGGTCACGACGGTGGTGAAGCCGCCCAGCCGGTCGAGGGGACCCCGGTGGCCGATGATCAACTCCACGCCGGCGTCGGCGCACATGAACCGCAGCCGGTCGGGCGGATAACCGACGTCCAGCGGTACCGCGACGCAGCCGGAGCGCAACAACCCGACCAGCGTCACGACAAGATCAATAGATCGTTCCAGGTGTACGCCGACGGCCGCGCCGGGGACGGCTCCGAGCTGCCCGACCCGCGCTGCGACCTGCGCTGACCGCTCCCACAGGCCGTGGTAGTCGATGGACTCGTGGGCCGAGCAGACCGCCTCGACGTGCGGTGTCAGCCGCACGCGCTCGGCGACCGCACGCAGCGCCGGGACCGTGCTCGCCGCAGGACTCATTTGCGCCACTCCTCCGTCGTTGCCGTGCACAAGGTGATCCGGTGTGGTCGCTCAGCGCGCAGAAGGACGCGGTTGAGTGCGCGCTCGATCTCGGCCTGCCGTGGCCCGGGGTCGTCCACCGTGACGTCGAGGCTGTAGCGCAGCTCGTTGCGGTCGTCGCGGTAGACGGTGGTGGTGGCGTGCTGGACACCGGGGACCTCGGCGGCGATCCGGCGCACCGAGGGAAGCCAGATCTTCTCCCCGGCGATGATGACCGAATCGCCGGAGCGTCCACGGAAGAAGTGGTAGCCCTCGGAGTCGATGTCGAACCGGTCGCCGGTGGCGACGGAACCGGTTACGGTGGGGGCGCCCCCGGGGAGCCGTCGGCGCAGCACCGTGTCGGACTCGACGACGAGTTCCGCACCGAGCCCGTCGCCGGCGGAGTCGCGAAGGTACGTCCGCACCTCCGGCAGCGCAACGCCCACCGAGCCCCAGCGGTGCTCGGGCTCCTGATGCGCGGCGAGCGTGGTGACCCGCGGGCCGGCCTCGGTGAGGCCGTAGGTGAGGTAGAGCTCCTGTTGCGGCCCCTTGGCCAGCAGCGAGCCGACGTGTGCCGGGTCGAGGGCGTCGCCGCCGACGGTGAGCACCCGCAGGGCGGGCGGTCCGGCGGGCGGGTCCGCGGCCAGCCGGGCCGCCGCGCTGGGCGTCAGCGAGGACACCGTGACGTCGTGGGCGCGGATGGTGTCGGCGAAGGACCGGGGGGTGAACGGCGGTCCGGAGACGACCAGCCGCGACCCCCGCACGAACGCGGCCATCGCCTGCGCGACCAGGCCGTAGGAGTAATACAGGGGCAGCGACACCAGGACCGTGTCGTCCACACGCTGGCCGATGGCGGTGGCGTGACGGTCAGCGTTGCGCATCAGCGCGTCGACACCGTGCAGGCAGCCGCTGGTGATCCCGGAAGTCCCTGACGTCACCAGCACGACCTCGCCCGGCTGGTACCGCGGGTGCGCGCGGTCGTCCAGCAGCGCCGCCTCGCACCGGTCGCCGAGCGGGCGCACCGCCGTCGCTCCGTACCGCGCCGGGTCGATCCGGGGCGCGATCAGCGCCGCGCCACCCAGCCGCCGGCTGATCTCGTTGATCCGCGCGGCTCCCGCCGCCGGTGGTAGCAGCAGCGGAACCGCCCCGGCGAGCAATGCCCCGAAGAACGCGGCGAGCGCGACCCGGCCGTTCGGCATCGCGATCATCACCAGGGAACCGGGCGGCAGGTCCAGGCCGGCGACCGCGTCCGTGACGACCTCGGGCTCGTCGGGTCTCCCGGCACCTGATTCGGCGTCCACGGACGCGGCCAGGAAGGCCCGCACTGCGGCACGATCCGGGACGCCGGTGATGGTTGCGCTCACTGCGGTCCTCCCGACGGACGTGGGTCCGGTTCGGCTCCGACCACGACGCACCGCACCTCGTGGCCGCGTAGCGAATCGTGGTCGTGCACAGCGACCACGACGTGGCTCGCCGCACCGGTTCGCAGCCAGTGCCGGGCCATCGTCAGGGCTGCCGGGCATCCGTCCTCCGGAGCGGTCGTGATGACGAGGGTCGGCCCGCGAAAGCCGTGTGATTGGCAGACGAGGCTGACGGGGCCACCGGCGCTCGCCCCGGCGAAGCGCAGCGCCGAGAGCCGTCCACCGGGTACGGCACGGGCGATCGCCGACATCGTGTCGATGGTGCTGTAGGTGCTGACCAGGACCATCGCGGTGGTCTCGGGGGCCGTCCGCACGGCGTCCGGGCATCCCGCCCACAGCTCGTTCACGGCGTCGAGGACCAACCATGACGCCGGGTCGGCGTACTGGGAGGGGATGCGCTGGTGTGTCGTGGCGTTCGGCGCGCGGCCGGCCCAGGCCCTGGCCAGCGGGACCAGCCCAGCTCCTGCGTGCACCGCGATGTCCTCGACCGTCATTCGGGGGCCTCCAGCGCGAGGCACGTGGTGAACCCGCCGAAGCCGATGGTGACGCTGAGTCCGAGATCGCCAGTGAACGGCAGTGGCACGCCGCCGCTCGGCAGGGGCAGCGGGAAACCAGGCATCACCGTCCGCAGCCCGGGCACCGGCGGCACCCTGCCGTCACGCAGGGCCAGCAACACCGCGACGGCCTCCAGCGCTCCGGTGGCCCCCAGCGTGTGACCGAAGGCGCCCTTGGTCGCGAACACGACGGGCGTCACTGCACCCGCTGCCTCTCGACTCGCGAAAGCAGTAGCGAAGGCACGACTTTCGACGTCGTCGTTGACGGGGGTGCCGGACCCGTGCGCGTTGAGCACCCCGACCTCGGCGGTACCGCGACCGGCCGCGGCCAGGGCGGCGCGCACCGCCCGCACGACGGTGTCACCGCTCGGGTCGGGAGCGGTCGGGCCGGTGGCGTCGTTCGCCGAGCCGACGCCGGCCAGCCGGCCCCGTGGGCGGGCCCCGCGTGCCTGCGCCGAACGGCGTTCCTCGAGGACGAGGAATGCCGCGCCCTCGCCGAGGATCGTGCCGTCGTGGCTCGCGTCGAAGGCCCGCAGCGCGGTGGGCGACATGGTGCCGAGGGCCGAGTGCCCGAGCCGCTTGGCCGGGGTCAGGACGTCCACGCCGCCGACGACGCAGATCTCCTCCTCGCCCATACCGATCAGCGCGGCCCCGACCACGATGGCGTCCGAGCCCGCCGAGCAGGCGGTGCTGACCACCAGCGGCCGGCGGGCCAGGCCCAGCTCCGTCGCGAGCGCCTCGCCCCACAGGTTCAGCCCGTCGGGCGGGACGTCCAGGTGCGAGCCGAAGCTCGTGCCGACCACCAGGCGTAGCTGCGGGTCCGTGATGTCCAGCCCCGCGTCCGACACTGCGGCCCGTAGGGTCCGCGAGCCGGCCCCGAGCTGACGCCGGACCGGATCGAGGTCCACCGGCAGATCCGGCAGGACCGCCGCCTGGTCATTGCGCAGCGGGTGGGCGCTCGGCACGGGCGCCATCCCGGTCGCCCCTGACAGCAACGCCTGCCACACGTCGTCCAGCTTCGAACCCAGCGCGGTGGACCAGGCCATCCCGGTGACCAGCACGTCGCCGTCGCCACCCGGGCCGCTCACCACCACTGGTGCCCCATGTCGGCGACCTTGCGGCGGACGAGGTTGGCACGGAACGCGGCAACCGTCGACGAGTCCACGACGGCCCGGCCGGAGAAGAAGAACGTGTTGTCCAACTGACGGTCGACGGAGACGCTGATCGTCACCGTGTCACCGGGGGCGACGATCCGGAAGAACCGGGAGTTCATCGCTCCGACGAGGGTCAGCTCGTCGTCGGCGAGGCGCGAGGTGCTGACCTGGAACAGGATGATCCCGGATTGCGCGAAGGCCTGGCTCAGGTGGCTGGCCGGATAGATCGCGCGTTCCGGGAAGTGCCCGGCGATCGTGTCCGTCTGCGCTGACACCGAAAGCCTGCTGACCAGCCGCACGCCCGGCTCGTAGTCGAGCACGCGGTCGAGGTAGAGCATCGGATGCCGGTGGCGTAGCCAGGTCTTGATCTCGGCGAAGCCCATCATGCGGCCCGGGACGTCCACGGCTTCTGGTTCAACGGAGGGCATCGGAGCGGGTCTCCTCGAGGGCGGCGTGCAGGGCGGGGAACAGCGCGCACGGCGCGCCGGTCGTGCGGTCGGTGAGGGCCACGACGAGGCAACCGGTGGCGAGTTCGACGCCGTCGGCGATCCGCCGGATTGTCGTGTCGATCCGGGCGCGTGCGGCGCCGAGGTGCCCGACGGCGGGTTCGAGGCTGAGCTCGTCGGGATAGCGGGCGGGGGAGCGGTATTTCGTCGTCGACTCCGTGACGACGAGGTCGAACCCGGCACCAGCGAGGACGTCGAGGCCGACACCGAGCCGTTCGAGGTTCTGCAGCAGCGCGGTCTCCTGCAGAGCCGGATACCTGGCGAAGTGCACGACGCCGGACGCGTCGGTGTCGGCGTGCTCGACGCGACGGCGGACCGGCAGCAGTCGCGTCATGCCGCAGCCTCCCTGACGGCACGCGACCCGGCCGCGAGCCGCGTCGCGATCGACTCGACGTCGTCCACGGTTGCCACGAGCGGCGGTGCCACCCGCATCGTCGCGTTCAGGTATCGCAGGCCGTGGGAACGGCGTCCGGCCCCGGACATGAACTCCACGTACACGCCGTTGCGGATCATCGCGGTGCGCAGGTCGCCGAGACGGGCAGCGGCGTGGTCGGTGAGCTCGATCCCGTGGATCAGACCCACGCCCCGGGCCTCGCCGTACAGGTCGGGGAACTGCGCCACCACCCGGTCGCGCAGCAGCCGACCCAGGTGGGCGCCAACCACCGCGGAGCGCTCCAGTAGCCCTTCGGCGACGATGTGCTCGAGCCCGGCCCGGATCACCGCGCAGGTGAGGGGTCGCAGGTCGGACGTGGCCACGGCGCCGGTCGGGCGAATCCCGAGCTCGCGGCGCGCGATGACCATCGAGGTGGACAGCGCCCCCATGCCGAGGCTCTTACCGATAACGGTGATATCGGTGGGGACCGGGCCCGCGTCATCGGTCATCGCGAAGAACCGGCCGGTCTTGGCGAAGGTCAGCACCTCGTCGGCCACAAGCAGCGCGCCGCTGCGCTTGGCCAGCGCGGCCAACTCACGCAGGTAGCCCTGTTCGGGCACCAGGATCCCGGCGTCGCCCTGGATCGGTTCGACCACGACCGCCAGCACCCGGTCCCCATTGCGCTCGAACCACTCCCGGGCCGCGTCGAGGTCGCCGAACGGGATGTGGTTAGTGCGGAAGCCGAACTGCTCCGGGGCGATCGTCGGCAGGCCGATCCGGTAGTGGCGGCGGTTGAGCAACGGGAGCAGCCCCCCGGACCAGCCGTGCCACGCTCCCTCGAACCCGAGCACGAGGTCGCGCTGCTCAGCCCCGGGCACGGCCCGCAGCCGGCGGCGGTCGAAACGCGACTCGAGGACGAGGCGCAGCGCGAGTTCCATGCCCTCGGAGCCGGAGTTGCGCCCGCTGACCCGGTAGTCCGCCGCCGGGAACCGGTCGGCGAACAGCCCACCGCTGGCGAACAGCCGTTCCAGGAGCAGGGAACGCTCCGCCGAGGCGACCTCGTCGGTCACGTAGCCTGCGGTCCGAACCGCGGCCGCAATGGCCGTGACGATCACCTCCGACCCGGCGCCCAGACAGGCGGACCCGTAGCCGCCGCTGGCGTCCAGCACGTCGAAGGAGCGGCTCGCCTCGCCGCCGGTCAGCTCGACGAAGTGTTGGACGATCCCGCTCGCCCCGGTGCACCCGAACGGCAGCGGCTCCGCTCCGTAGTGGTCGAACTGGACATCGCGGTCAAACCAGGGCCGGGTCGATGCGTGACCGGGCAACCCGATCACGTCGGCGGCTGTCATAGGTGTTCCTTTCGGCCGTGCTGCGTAGGAGAACGCCGTTGAGGTGCGGATGCTCAGCCGCCGGCAGCCGGTGATCTGGCCTGGAGGCTGCGGACGAGGTCGGCAACGGTGCGGATGCTTGTGAAGTTCTCCGGGGTGAACTCGGCGTCGGTGATGGTGACGCCGAACGTGTTCTCGCACTGCACCCGCAACTCGACGAAGCCGAGGGAATCCAGCCCGAAGTCGGTACGCAGCCGGTCGTCAGGGGTCATTCGATCCGCGGGAACCTCGACGAACAGGTCAGTGACCAGCATGGATTCGATGGCTCGCTCGATGTCGTTCACAGTCGTGCTCCTAGGTCGGGGAAAATTGGGTGTGGAACCAGGTAGGGGTGTCGCTCGAACGGATACGTGGGCAGGTGCACGCGGCGCCGTCGTTCGTCGCTGTGCAGGGCTGCGAGGTCCACGGTCGCTCCGACCGTCCAGAGCCGGCCGACCGCGGCGAGCGCCGTCCGTAAGCCGGTCGTCGACTGCCCGGGCTCGTCCAGCAGGTCGACGCACACAGAGTCGACGACACCGGTGGCTGGCGCCGCGGGCCGCTCCGCTCCGATGTGTACGACGATCTGCCCCGGTGTGCCGTCCAACGCGGCTGGAACGTCGCAGAGCAGTGGCCCCTTCGGGGCAACGGCCGCGCCGACTTCGGTTTCGCTTTGCGCGACGATCAGGCGGGCGGTATCGGCGGGGTTCAGCTCTGCGGCGACGGCCTTTGCGCAGCGGGCGCCGAGCCCCTGCCCGGCCACGGCGTCGGGGCGCAGACCCCAGGACATCAGTAGCTTCGCCGTCGCGTACTGCACAGCGAGGTGCGCTGCGGGCGTGCTCTCCATACCCGCGAGCAGCGCTTGGCGGAGGTCGTGGTCGAGAAGCGGGTGTGCGGCTTCGGCAATCTCGTCCAGGTGGGCACGGAATGTTCCCTCCGCGCCGTGGATCGCAGCGACGGAGCCTGTGCGATCAGCGGCGGGCTCGGCGAAGAGAAACACGACGCGCGGTCGCCGTATACGGCCCGTGCCGTGCTCGCCCTTCGGAAAGCCGCGTAGAGCCGCGACAGCCTCGGGCACGTCCGCGGCGACCACGAACCGGCGATCGGACTGCATCGCCCGGCCCGTCTGCAGGGTCCAGGCGACGTCGGCGAGATCGGCGTCCGGATGCTGTTCGAGGTGGTCGGCCAGCCTGCGGGCGACGTCCTCAAGGGCGGGCCCGGTCCGGGCCGAGAGGACCAGCAGTTGGTCCGGTCGCCCCGGGGTCGTCGGGAGCGCGGCCGGCGGCTCGGCGACCACAGCGTGGGCGTTGGTGCCGCCGACTGCGATCACGTTCGTGGCGCCGATCCGGGTCCGCCCTCCGGACTCCCACGCAACGGTCCGGTCGTTGACGACGAACGGGGAGGACGCGAAGTCGATCGCCGGGTTCGGCACGCTGAAGTTCAGGCTGGCGGGAAGCACAGCGTGCTCCACGCAGAGCACTGTTTTGATCAGTCCGACTATGCCCGCAGCCGCGTCGGCGTGGCCGACGTTACCCTTGACCGATCCGATACGGCAGTACCCCGTCTGGTCCGTGCTCTGACGGAACGCCCTGGTCAATCCGGCGACCTCGACCGGATCACCCAGCGCGGTGCCGGTGCCGTGCGCCTCGACGTAGCCGATCTCGTCGGCGTCGACACCAGCCACCAGCTGAGCGGTGCGGGCGGCTCCGGCCGGCCCGGCCACGCTCGGCACGTGGAAACCCATCTTGCGTCGGCCGTCGTTGTTCACCGCGGTACCGCGGATGACCGCGTGCACATGGTCACCGTCGCTCAGTGCCTCAGCGAGCGGACGGAGCACCACCAGGCCCACCGCGCTCGCCCGCACGGTGCCGCGGCCCTGCGCGTCGAACGGACGACAGCGCCCGTCGTCGGCGAAGATGTCGTCCGGATCGTGATGCAGGGTCGGGATCGCGGCCAGCACGGAGGCCCCGCCGGCAATCGCCATCTCGCAGTCACCCGCGAGCAGTGCGCCGACGGCGACGTGAACCGCCACCAAGGACGAGGAGCAGGCTGACTGGACCGCCATGGCAGGCCCGGTCAGGCCCAGTTTGTAGGCGATCCGGGTGGCGAGGAAGTCGACGTCGTTTCCCTGCTGGACACGGGAGTCCGGCAACGGGACGCCCCGAGCCCGCCCCCATGCACGGACATGGGCGCTGTGGTCGGTGATGGACCCGCCGACGAACACGCCGGTCGACAGGCGCTCCGCACCACCGTGCCCGGCCCGCTCGAGTGACTCGTGTGCGCACTCGAGCAGTAGCCGGTGCTGCGGATCCATGATCAGGGCGTCTTCGGGCGAGTAGTCGAAGTAGTCGGCGTCGAAGAGATCCGGATCGCGCAGCAGACCGTAGGACGGCACGTGCCCGTCCGCCGTCGGCAGTTGGTTGGAGAGCATCGACACCGAATCCCGACCGTTGCAGAGGTTGTCCCAGAAGGTTTCGACGTCCGAAGCCCCCGGGAAACGACCGGCCATGGCCGTGACGGCGATATATCCGCTGTCGTCTGCGTCTTCACTACTCATATCTCGGTCTCCGGGCAGAATCGATCGGGACGCCGACACGACGGAAAGACCGTCGAACGGGCAATCACCCATAAGAAGGTGTTGCGCAGTGCCGGTTGGAGCGTAACCAACCGTGCTCGCGATCATCGGGGAGAAACAAGTTAACATCAGGCAGACATCAAGTGATTCCGATGGCCTACACCTCCACTCGGGGCGTTGACCTATTCCGCACGACGGCTTGACAAAGCATGGCTCCGCTAGGTCTAGTGAGAATGGATTGCCCGCCCAGTCGCCATGCGGTCACAATGCGTCGTCAGGCCACGGGTCCAGCAATTTGTTTAAGTTCCTCTATCAGCTACCAAAGGAAGATGATGCCCAAGACGACTGGGTGGCGATCGCGTCTGCGCCGCAGCCTCTGGGCCGTCGCGGACTACCGCAACCTCTGGCTGTCCCAGACCACCAGCCTTTTCGGCACCGGCATCACCCTGCTGGCCCTGCCGCTGGTGGCGCTGCTTGCCCTCGACGCGACGCCGTTCGAGGTCGGCTTGCTCTGGGCCGTCGAGTACCTGCCGATTCTGCTGATCGGTCTCCCCGCCGGCGTCTGGGTGGAACGGTTGCCGATGCGCACGGTGATGGTCGGGGCCGACCTGATCCGGGCGGCGGCACTGCTCGCCGTGCCGATCGCGCTGGCCATGGACGTTCTCAGCATGCCGCTGCTGTACGTCGTGACCTTCATCATCGGCCTGGGCACGCTGTTCTACGACGTCGCGCAGCTGTCGATCCTGCCCACCCTGGTCGCCCAGGACCGCCTCATCGACGCCAACGGGAAGCTCGAACTGTCCCGCTCGGTCTCGCAGATCGGCAGTCCAGCCGTCGGCGGCCTGATGGTGCAGCTGCTCACCGCCCCGCTCGCGGTGCTCGCCGACGCGGTCACCTACCTGTGGTCGGCGTACCACGTCCTCCGCATCCGCAAACCGGCGCCGGTGCAACGATCAACCGAGAAGAGCAGCCTCCGCAAGGACATCCGCGAGGGCATGCGCTTCGTCTTCGGCCATCCGTTGATGCGCCCGCTGTTGTTGTGCGCCACGCTCGCCGAGCTCGGTTCCGCGATCATCCTTGCCCTGCAGGTGGTCTTCGCGACCGAAGAGCTGTCCCTGAGCCCTGCAATGATCGGTGTCGCGTTCGCGGTCGGCAATGGCGGTGGTGTGGTCGGGGCGCTCGTGGCGGAGCCGCTCGCCCGCCGTTTCGGCACCGGGATCACCTTCATGGTCTCGATCGTGCTGTTCACCGCCGGATCGGTCATCCTGCCGACTTCCACCGGGCCGGCGACATTCGCATCGGGATTGTTCGTCGCCTACCTCGGCGCATTCATCTTCAACGTCCTTCAGGTCAGCCTGTGCCAGGCGGTGACGCCACCGCATCTCCTGGGACGGATGAATTCAGTATTCCGTTTCGCGACCTATGGCGTCATTCCTATGGGAGCGGCCGGCGGGGGACTGCTGGTCAGTGTGATCGGGCTACCGGGCGTCTTCTGGTTGGCAGCCGGGCTCAACGCCCTTTCTTTTCTGCCGCCGTTGTTCTCCAGCATCCCCAAGCTACGCGACGTCGTTCATTACGATTCAGAGATGCCGGCGGCAGAAACTGCGTCCGATGAGGAGAACGCCTATCCGGAGGAGCCCGCGGCGAGTCCGCGGTAACTCGTCGGTCACGTGCCCTCCGCAAGGTCACCGGAGGCGTTCGTCCGCTCGGCCGATCGCAACGCTGTCCGGCGCCGGTCCAGGCGAGCGCGCCCGACGCCTCGTCGTGCCGCTCGCTCGGACTCGCCGGCGTCCTCGCCGGAGGCCGTGTCACGTTTATCCAGGTACGTCGCCAGGTGGCGGATCGTCGTGTACTCGAAGAACGTCACGATCGACAGGTTGTGACCCCGACCCGCGAGTGCCCGCTGCACCTCGAACAGGAGCAGCGAGTGCCCGCCGATCTCGAAGAAGTTGTCGTCAACGCCGACTCGTTCCAGCCGCAGGATGGCGCACCAGGTCTCGGCAAGCCACCGCTCCGTACCGGCGTGGGGCGCCCGGAAGTCGGGATCGGGCTCGGCCGGTCCCAGAGCCGGCAGGGCCCGCTCGTCCACCTTCCCGTTCCGGTTGAGCGGCAACGAGTCGAGCATTATGAGATCGGTGGGAATCATGTAGCGCGGCACCCTGCTGGCGAGGTGCTCACGCAGTTGCTGCCGAAGCGCGGGCTGGTCCTCCGCCTCGAGGTAGGCGACGAGACGCTTCTCCCCCCTCCCGTCCTCGCTGGTCCTGGCCAGGACTACCGCGTCGGTGACCGCGGGGTGAGCGCGCAGTGCCTCGACGATCTCGACTGGTTCGATCCGGTAGCCACGCAGTTTGATCTGGCGATCGCGGCGGCCGATGAAGTCGATCCGACCGCTCGGGAGATGCCGGGCGAGGTCGCCGGTGCGGTACATCCGGCTCCCGGGGACGTCCGAGAACGGGTCGGGGACGAAGCGGTCCGCAGTGAGCCCGGCCGAACCGTGGTAGCCGCGTGCGACACCGGTGCCACCGATCCAGAGCTCTCCGGGCACCCCGGGCATGACCAACTGCCGCCACGCGTCCAAGATGTAGACGCTGGTCCCGGCGATCGGACGGCCGATGTCCGGCGACATGTGCGAGGCTCCGGCGGGTTCGATGTGCCCGGCCGTTGCGGTCGCCGTGGTCTCCGTCGGGCCGTACTCGTTGAGCACCCGGAACGGTAGGTCGCCGGACGGACGGACGCGGAGCCGGTCGCCCCCGATGATCAGCTCCCGCAGGGCGGGCTCGGCCGGCCAGTTCAGCGCCAGGACGCGCTCGGCCAGCGCCGTCGGCAATTCGGTGACGGTGATGCCCTCGTCGACCAGCCACGAGCGCAGGCGCTCCGGATCGAGTTTGGTGTCCTGGTCGGGCACGTAGAGAATCGCGCCGGAGGTCAGGGTTGGCCAGATGTCGGTCACGGACGGGTCAAACCCGGGAGAGGCGATCTGGGCGACCCGGTCGGACGGCCCGAGGTCACAGCGCCGACGACGCCAGGCGACGACATTGGACAGCGACCGGTGCTCGACCATCACGATCTTCGGCTGGCCGGTCGAGCCGGATGTCGCGATGAGGTAGGCGAGGTCGTTGTGCGCCGCCGGATCCGCCGGACCGGCGTCGATTTCATCGGGAACATCCGGCAGTCGGTCCATCAGCAGCCGTGCCTGGCCATCCGGGAGGCGGTTCGCGTGCACGCTGTCGGTGATGACGAGGACGGCGCCGGCGGCGGCGTACTGGCCGGCCAGGCGTGCCGGCGGATTTTCCGGGTCCAGGGGAAGGTAGGCCGCCTCGACGCACAACACGGCAAGCTCGGCGATCACCAGGTCCGCGCCGCGAGGCAGACACAGACCCACGACCGTACGAGGGAGGACACCGTTGGCCCGGAGGATGCCGGCCAACGAGTCCGCCCGGTGGATCAGGTCGGCATAGCTGACCTCGCGGGCCCCGTCGCGGATGGCCGGAGCGTCAGGTGCTTTCCGGGCCTGCTCCCGGACGGTGTGATGAACGAGCGCGCCGTCGTCGGCAGGGTGATGGCGCTCGGGATTCCAGTCGGCCAGCATCCTGACGCGGTCCCGTGGGCTGAGCACCGCCAGCTTGAACAGCGGTACCGCCGGCCTGGCGATCGCATCAGCCAGCAGCCGCAGGTAGCTCTCGGCCATCCGGCTGACGGTCGCGCCGTCGAACAGATCGACGCCGTACTCCCAGAGCATGGTGATCCTGCCGTCGGTGTAATCGGCGTCGGGGCCCTGCCTCTCCGCGTGCGGGATCACCACGACATTCAGGTCCAGCTTCGCCGCGCCATTACCGTGCTCGAAGATCGTCCCGGTCGCTCCGGCAAGGTCGAGGTTCGGGATCGGGGAGTCGTCGACGCTGAACAGAACGTCGGTCAGCGGGTTACGGCCCGGCTCCCGGGTGGGGTTGAGCACCCGGACCAGCTCCGAGAACGGCAGCAGCTCGTTCGCCGTCGCGTCCAGCACGACGCTGTGCACCTTTTCGACGAGGTCTTCGAAGCCCAGCGTGGCGTCGACGTCGCACCGCAACAGCACCGTGTTGACGAACATGCCGACCAGGTCCTCGGTCCGGGGCGCCTGACGACTGGCGAACGAAGACCCGACACAGATGTCCCGCTGCCCCGTGTAGCGGTACAGGTAGGCGTAGAAGGCCGCGAGCATGGTGCTGAACGTCGTCACCCGGTGAGCGCGGCAGAATGAGCTCATTGCCGCCGCGAGCCCGGGTGGCAGGTCCACCCGCAGGGTCTTCCCGCGGAAACTCTGGGCCCCGGGTCTGGGGCGGTCCGCCGGCAGCTCCAGACGGGGTGGAAGGTCAGTGAGCTGGTTCTGCCAGTAAGCGAGCTGCGCCCGCATGGGCGGGGTCTCCAGCGCGGAGCGTTGCCAGCGCGCGAAGTCCCGGTACTGGATGGGCAGCTCGGCCAGCGAGGGCTCGACGCCTTCGGCGAACGCGTTGTACAGCGCCTTGAAATCACGCATCAGCAGCGAGAAGGACCACCCATCGTGCAGCAGGTGGTTCTGTACGACGATGATTTCGTATTCCGCGACCGACAGTCGCACAACGGTCCAACGAATCAACGGCAGGTGTTCCATGTCGAACGGCTTACGCAATTCCCCGGACACGATCTCGGCGAGCAGTTTCTGCTGTCCTTCGCGAACGTCACTGATGTCGAGTCGCGTTGCCTGGACCGGTTGTGGCGGATGCACCACCTGCCACGGCTTGCCACCGACTTCCGAGTACGTGCTGCGTAAGATCTCATGCCGCCGATGAAGTTCCGTGATAACGCGGTCGAGTCGGTCGAGATCGAATACGCCCGCAACGCGGACCGTCGTCTGCGCGTGGTGGGCAATGGTGTCCGGAGCGAACCGATGGAGGAACCAAACCTGTTCCTGTTGGAATGACAGGGGAATGCCGGCATCGGCGTCCGGCTCGCGTGCCGAAGGCAGGCATGAGAGGGCCGGATCGGGCTGCGAGGACTCCAGCCAGTCGGCGAGTTCGGCGACGGTACGGTGTTGAAACAGCTCTCGGAGCGGAAGATCGATACCGAACTCCAACTTGATCCGGGCGATCACCTGGAGCGCGGTCATGGGGTGTTTACCAAGGTCGAACGGATCCTCCTCAATCCCGACGCGGTCGATGCCGACCGCCTCACCCCAGACCTTGGCGACCACCCGCTCGGTTGCGGTCCGGGGTGCGACATGGGGTGCGCGCTCCCGACGTTCCCAGCCATTGGCCCGCGGCAGCGCGGCCACGTCCACCCTGCCATCGTTGGTCATCGGCAATGCATCGAGGACCACGTACGCCTGTGGTGCCACTGGCACCGGCAGCCGGTCCCGTAGATGGGCGGCCAGCTCAGCCGCCTGGGGAACCCGTCGTCGATCGCGGGGCACGACATACGCGATGAGGTCGGTTTCGTTCCGGCCGGCCAGCACATGGGCGCGCGCGACTGTCTGGTGACCGGCGAGTACAGCGGCGACATCGGCAGGTTCGGCCCGGTACCTGCGGGTCTTAATCTGGTCGTTAGAAATTCGCTGTCGCAACGCGCACTTCCTCATAGCCTTCCGGTATCCGCCGCGCTTTTTCCTGGGCGAGTCGCAACGAGAAACGTGCCTCGACGTCAAGGAATTGTTTTCTGGTGGTGCCACAGCTCGCTGCACAATTCACCGTGATCCATCCCTGCCCCCAAGTAGTTCAGACGGGAACTTCCATGTCAAGAGTCGGAGTATGTTCTAATCTGAACGATTGGAGGCGTGGACGTTAACGGCGCTGGATAAGCGCTGGTCGCCACGTCTACTTGACATGGTCCGAGTCGAGTGATGAAATATTGCCCAGCCAGTCACGTCGAATGGTCGCGCTGAAACCGTTGCACTCGGCGACCGCCACAGTGGAGTGAGTTGCGTGATGGACCGAGATTCATTCGATGACGAAACGCTGACTTACGTCGTGGTGGTGAACAGCGAGAACCAGCACGCGCTGTGGCCGGAGCTTGTTGACATTCCCGACGGGTGGCTAACCGTCTTCGGCCCGGCCGGCCATCGAGGCTGTCTCACCTACGTCGACCGGTCGTGGGCCGACATGCGCCCGAAGAGTCTCATCGAAAAGTTGGGCTAACCTCCGCCCCGGGGCGTGCGGCAGACCATGTCGCCCGGTGGTCGCAGGTGAACTGAGCCATCTTGCCTGCTGCGTGTACGTCGTGGGTGCCTGGGAGGCGCTGCTCCTAACTTGATCTTTAACCTGTGCGGCGTGGCCTCGGGCTATTCGAAGTCTTCGTTTTCCTCGTGTCGCTTTCGGTTTGGTGCTGGTGGCGGCGGTGACGATGTGGACGTCGTGGCGGGCTGCCGGGTGGCGGTTGCGTAGTCCGGGTGGTTGGCCGAGTCCCGGCCGGGAGGTTTTCGGTGCGCAGGCGGGGTTGCCGGCTTTGGTGCGTAGGTGCCGAAAGCCTCGGCGGACGCGGGCGGGCGCGAGTCGTTGGGGTGGTGCGGTGCGTTCCCAGGGCCGACGCAGGTCGCCGACGGCGCCTCGGGCGAGGTGTAGCTGGGCGTAGGCGGCCAACACGAGCCAGGTCCACCGGTCGTCCGAGATCGAAGCCGATTGCTACCGCGTCTGGCGGGGAGCCGCGTGGACTGGCGACCACCCCAAGCCCGTGGCCAAGGCTGTCGTCCGGCGCGCACCGACGAGACGAGGTCATAGGTCCGAGGCGCCAGACTCGTGAGCGATAAGGCACGCCGGGAAGACCGAACGTGGCCCCAAACGGCCGAAGCGATCCACTGGGTGCACCGGATCCTCCGCGACGAACGCGAGCTCGTCATCTCGTCCCGCCCACTCGAGGCCACGGCGTTCCTGATCGACAACATCCGAATGGCCTACGTGTTCTACGAGAGCAGCCTGTCGATCAACGTGATGTACACCGTGGACGACCCGAGCAAACGGGCGGTCGGATTCAAGCTCGCCGACGGCATGGAAATCCCGGAGGAACTCGCTGCGCGGTTCAAGTTCGCGCGGCAGAAGTCGAAGCTCGCCGGCACCATCCGCGGTTCATATTTCGCCTTCCAGGCTGACTATTGACCGGGCCGTCGGCACCGCTTCACGAACGAAGGAAACGAGTCACATCCGCCGACTCGACCGTCGCCGCCGCAGAGGCCGGCAGGTCGGGCTCGTCGAACGGCTCGACTACGACCTCGCCGTCGTCCAGGCGCCAGTTGCCGACCCCGCGCCCCGTCGCGGGTGACCGCCGCACGGAGCACGCCGCCGACGGGATGCACCGGTCTCGCCGACGGTTGCTTGACCCACGTTCCCGCCTGGCCGCGATGCCGCCGCCGCAGGCAGGCATCCTCATCTGCCGCGTAGTTTGTGCTACGCAGCATCACGCCGGGCTGGCCCGGCGTTCGTCTCAGCCGCGCCGGGTTGTCGACGTCGCAGCCAGGACCAGGCGCGGCCGGTGTAGGTGTTGTCCCTCGTCGCCGAACCGCCTCCGCAGCCTGTCGAAGGGCATTTCGTAGCTCTTCTGAATTGCGGACCGCTGCGACGGGCTTATGGCGCGTGCTCGGGTTCGGCGGCGGCGGGCAGGTGTTCGGCCAGTTCGCGGCGGAGCTGGTCGCGCCCGGGGCTCATGTAGGCGAGTGGGACCAATATCTCGTATGGCCGGCGACGCGGAAGTGCGGCACGGGGAACGCGTCACGCCGGATCAGCTTGTAGGCCGTGGAGCGGGACATGCCGAGCACCGACGCAGCGGTAGCCACATCGGTGCTGGCACCCAAGGCGCGGATACTCTCGGCCACGTCCGGCGGAGGGCCTCACCGGCCACGATGAACCACGTCCGACACCCACGGTGCCGCCGGACCCGACGTGTGCGGCGTTCCGTCACCGATCTCGCCGCGGCCCACCCTCAGGCATGGGGAGGGGAGGGAATATCCCAAGTCCCGGCGGACGCGGCGTCGTGTACCTAGGGTGGCGGCCATGGAGTACCACGCGACGGGGGGCCGTGACCGCTACCGGCGGCTGCGCGGTTTCAACGTGCTCGTCGGTCTCGTGCTGGCTGCCGAGGGCATCTTGATGTGGGCGGCCAGCAGCGACCTGTCCCTGCCGGTGACCGCGTCGTACCTGACCGCGGACCCGGTGACGTTGCGGGACGCCACGCTCCCGGAGGTGGCCTTCCGAATCGCCGTCGGACCGGCGGTGGCGGTGTTTCTGCTCCTGGCCGCGCTCGACCATTTCGTGACCGCCGCGCCGGGCGTGCACCGCTGGTACGAGCGCAACCTCGACCGGCGGGCCAACTACGCTCGTTGGATCGAGTACTCGGTCAGCGCGTCAATCATGATCGTGTTGATCGGGCTGTTCGTCGGGATCCGCGACCTTGCGGCGGTCATCGGGATCTTCGCCGCGAACACCGCGATGATCCTGTTCGGCCTGCTGATGGAGCGCCAGCAGACGCCGGGACGCGCGGACTGGAGCGCCTTCTGGTTCGGCTCGCTGGTCGGCCTGGCGCCCTGGCTGGCGATCGTTGTCTATGTGGCCCAGCTGCCCGAGATCCCCGGCTTCGTGTGGGCGATCATCATCGTGCAGTTCCTGCTCTTCGCGAGCTTCGCGGTCAACATGGCCCTGCAGTACGCCCAGCGCGGCCGCTGGCGTGACTACCGTTACGGCGAGGTCTCGTACATCGTGCTCAGCCTCGCGGCCAAGTCCGCGCTGGCCTGGCTGATCTACGCCAACGTGCTGCGCACCTGACCCACCCTCCTGCCGTGGGGCTCCCGCACAGGTGCCGCCGACCGAGGTGATCCATCGGCGGTCGGCCCGCTGCAGGAAGGCGACGTGCGGGGTGAGCCCGACGACGACTTTCGCGCCGTTTCGAGGTCCCGCTCCGGAGCAGGTCGCAAGACCCAGGTGCCGGCGACCGAGGGCGTCGAGCTGCTTCGGCGTATGGCGTCCGTGCCACTGTCGGTACGTTCCTGCCCGGGGCGCATTGCCTGCGGCTACTCGATCAGCAGGGACGGATGACCGTCAAGCTTCTCTGCGTCGGACAACCCTGTCTGCAAGGTGGCGAAGCCGCGACGCCTGCCAACCACGTGGCGAGCGGCGGCGGACACACGGCTAGCCGAGATCAACGAGGTTGCCGCGAGCGCAGGTGCCAACCCGGCGTTCGACAGTCCGCGCCTGAGACGGCACACCGAGACAGCCTCCCGGACACCTCGTATTCTTAAGCTTTCTTATGGTGGGTGGCTCGTCTCGACGACCTCGTCGCGCCGTGGGCTGCCGCCGCGACACGTCGCATCGGCTGCGGCTTGCCGGTCAGCGGGTGGGTGCTGCTCGTACACCGGTGAGGTGTTTGGTGATGCGGAGCAGCACCTGGCCCGGCGTACCGGCGACGAAAGCGGCCGTGTCCGCGAGTGCGCCGATCAGGGGCAGTCCGCGGCCGCCGACGGTGAGCGGGGCGGGGAGGTCGGCGTCGAGTCTGGTGTTGTCGGGGCTGCGGCCGCGGTTGCCGACCTCGATTAGTACTCCAGCCGCACTTGTGTGATGTGGAGTTTCGGCAGCTCATCGGCATGTTTCGTGCGGATGTTGCGCCAGTAGTTTAGCGGTCAGTGTCGATGCTGATCCTGTGGCGCGCGGTGATCGCACTGTCTGTCTGTTGTGGCCGGTCGTTAGCCGGGCAGGCTCCCGTGGGCCTGCCCCGTTTTGACGGACATCCGAGATCAGGGGACCTGGGGTCTCCGGGAGGATGTTCAGCATCATGGAGAGCATGGGAAAGAAGCGG
>NZ_JBEXGE010000054.1:0-30116 GCF_040607155.1 Micromonospora sp. NPDC005324
GTCGCTCTTCCGCGCTCGTGGCCCGGCCCACACTCGCCGCCGCCCGACAATTTATGTTTCCCACCCCCGGCCGGGGCCTCCCCGCCGGCTGGGGGTGGCGGTCCGGCCCCGGCAGCGAGCGGGCGGGAGACCGACTGCGGCAGGATGGACGCCGCACCGCCCCCGACGGAAGGACGCTCCGATGCCCGCCAGCGAACCGACCATCATCGCCACCAGCATGGGCTTCTTCCGGGGCAGCCGCGGGCCCTACGACCTGCGCCCCAGCCCGGTCTTCGAGCTGGCGGCCGAGCTGGCCGAGGCCGGTCCGCAGCCGCGGGTCTGCTACCTCGGGCAGGCCATCGGCGACCAGCCCACCTCGTTGGCCGCCGTCTACGGCGCGTTCGCCGACACCCGGTTCCGGCTGTCACACCTCGCCCTGTTCCCGATGCCGAACGTCGAGGATGTCCGCGCCCACCTGCTCGCCCAGGACGTGATCTGGGTCGACGGTGGCAGCGTGGCCAACCTGGTCGCGGTGTGGCGGGTGCACGGGCTCGACGAGATCCTGCACGAGTGCTGGCAGGCCGGCGTGGTGCTGGCCGGCGTCTCCGCCGGCTCGATCTGCTGGCATGTCGGCGGCGCCACCGACAGCTTCGGCCCCCGGCTGCGCGGCTTCACCGAGGCACTGGCCTGGCTGCCGTACGGCAACGGGGTGCACTACGACAGCGATGGCCAGCGCCGTCCGCTCATGCACGAGCTGGTGGGCGACGGCACGCTCCCCACCAGCCACTGCACCGACGACGGCGTCGGCCTGGTCTACCGGGGCACCCGGCTGGTCGAGGCAATCGCGGACCGCGAGGGCGTCTCGGCGTACGAGGTCAGCCGCGGCGTGGACGGCAGCGTCCGGGAGGCGGTCATCGCCCCCCGCCGGCTCGGCTGAGCGTCACGCCTCCTCGACCGGCTGTCGGCGGCGCAGCACCGCGTCGAAGACCTGCGCCAGCTCGGCGGCGTCCTCCCCGGCGTGGTGCGTGTGCGGCATGTCGTGCAGGCCCAGCTCGCGCTTGATCGTGCCCTGGCGGGTCTGGGTCCACTCGCTGCCGGTCAACCCCATCCAGTAACTGCGGAGATCAACACCGGAGCCGGTCGCACCGAACGGGCTGTGCCCGACGAAGCGGACGAAGTACCAGTGCACGAACATGCCGTCCCAGACGGCCGGAGCGGCGAGGAAGACCGGGCGGCCGACGCGGCGCAGCCCGTCGACCCAGGCCGCCGCGGCGGACATCGCCTCCTGCGCGGTGGGCGCCTCCCGCAGCAGCCGGTCCCGGTCCAGGCCGGAGACGGCCAACGCCGCCGGGACGAACTCGTCGGAGATGGGACGCAGCTCGGTGTAGAAGGTCAGGTCCGGTCGGCTGGCCACGGCCATGCCCAGCGAGATCATGCTGTACGGCCCGGGGATCGGCCCGTCCGCCTCCACATCGACGGCGATGTACAGCTCAGGCAACGTCGGGGTCATCCCCACCTCCAGCAGCGGAACATCGAACCGGGAGATTAGCAACGCCCGACGGGGCCCGGCGGGACCGACGATCGACCAGCGGCGCGGCGCCGAATCGGAGCCGCCTGGACCGGCCTGGCCGGGACCGGCGTAAGCTGGCCCGTCGTGAGTCTCACCATCGGCATCGTCGGCCTGCCCAACGTCGGCAAGAGCACGCTTTTCAACGCGTTGACCAAGAACGACGTGCTGGCGGCGAACTACCCGTTCGCCACCATCGAGCCCAACGTCGGCGTGGTCGGGCTGCCCGACGAGCGGCTGGGCAAGCTGGCCGAGATCTTCTCCTCGCAGAAGGTGCTGCCGGCGCCGGTGTCGTTCGTCGACATCGCCGGCCTGGTCCGCGGCGCGTCGAAGGGGCAGGGCCGGGGCAACGCCTTCCTGGCCAACATCCGGGACGCCTCGGCGATCTGTCAGGTCGTCCGGGCCTTCTCCGACCCGAACGTGGTGCACGTCGACGGCAAGATCTCCCCGGCCGACGACATCGAGACGATCAACACCGAGCTGATCCTCGCCGACCTGCAGACCCTGGACAAGGCGCTGCCCCGGTTGGAGAAGGAGGCCAAGCTCCGCAAGGACCGGGCCGCCGCGGTCGCCGCCGCGAAGGCCGCGATCGAGGTGCTCGACGGTGGCACCACCCTCTACTCCGGGGCCGCCGCCGCCAAGATCGAGCTGGAGCACCTGCGCGAGCTGCACCTGCTCACCACCAAGCCCTTCCTGTACGTCTTCAACGTCGACGAGGCCGAGCTGGCCAACGAGACGTTCCTCGACGAGCTGCGCGCCCTGGTCGCCCCCGCCGAGGCCATCTTCATGGACGCCAAGATCGAATCCGAGCTGGTGGACCTGCCCGAGGATGAGGCCCGCGAGCTGCTGGAGTCGATCGGGCAGAACGAGCCCGGCCTCAACCAGCTCGTCCGGGTCGGCTTCCGCACCCTCGGCCTCCAGACGTACCTCACGGCCGGCCCCAAGGAAGCGCGCGCCTGGACCGTCTCGGTCGGCGCCACCGCGCCGGAGGCCGCGGGTGTCATCCACAGCGACTTCCAGCGCGGCTTCATCAAGGCCGAGGTGGTCTCCTACCACGACCTGGTCGAGCACGGTTCGATGGCGTCGGCCAAGGCGGCGGGCAAGGTCCGCATCGAGGGCAAGGAGTACGTCATGCAGGACGGCGACGTGGTGGAGTTCCGCTTCAACGTCTGACTCAGGTCCGACGTCTGCTGGCTAGGCTGGTCACATGGCGCAGGCACGGAGGCCCCTGGTGAACGCCTCAGCTGACGACGACGGGGCCCGCTACATCAGTGATCGCCAGTGGCTCGACCATGCGCTCCACGAGCTTCCGGCCGGTGTGTTGTGGGGTGCCGATGGCGCGACACCTGCCCAGTGCGCCGAGATGCTGGACGGCTTGGACGAGTTCGCACGTGTCTGCGCTCGCCTTGGGCTCGATGACCACACGGAGTTTGTCGAGGCCTGCCGGTGGCACTTCGATCACTACCCGCACTTTCTCGGCCGTCGTCGCCATTTTGCGGACTATGCGACGTACATCCGTGACCGCCGCGGACCGTTGTGGGTCTCCTCCCCCGCGGGTCCGGACTGGCTACGGCGTCAATGACAGAGTGCTCGCGTAGCGACCGTCTGGCCTCAGTACAGGAACGTGAAGACGGTTCTAGTGGGGTCAAGCGGCTGCGGAGAACTTTCGAGCCGGTGAACGCCCACAGAGAACTGCGCATCGTCCGGGGCATGGAAGGCATGCTCCACGAAGCCGGCATCTCGCAGCCAGTCCCGTAGTGCTGGTGTCAGATCCGGATCTCGCCGTGCCCTGGTCCAGATCACGGTGGCGCTCTCAGCGCACAGTTGGGGGAGAGCGGCAACGGTCCGCTCTACGTCGGCGTCTGAGATATTGCCGAAGACTCCGACCATGAGCACCAGGTCGGCTGGGACCGCCCCCGCATACGAAGAGAGCCGGCCCGCGTCGGCCTGCCTGATCGCGATATTTGCGAGCCGGGCCTGATCGGCGGCGGTCCGAGCGGCAGCCGCATTGCCCGGGTCGTACTCGAGTAGCGTTCCGTGTACACGCAGGGCATCAGATCTTGCGGCGAGGACGCCGATGAGGTCGTGACCCTGTCCCGCGCACGCGCTCACCACAGTCAGCCGCTCGTCGGAACGCTGGTCAAGCCACACGGCAATGTGCTGCTGGACCAGCCGCAGCCGACGCGAGAGCGGTGAATTCTCGTCGGCGTAGGGCTCATGCCACGCCTGCCAGTGCGTCCGGGCGGTCATGGGGCCCCCCTTACCTGTGGTTGTCGAACCGCAAGGGCGCCCAAGGCAACGCCGTGCGCCATCCAGGCAATTCTTCCAGCCAGCAGCGGACCTTGATGCGTTCCATCGCCGTGACCTCTCGGGGGGTCGTCGAGGCCGGAGGGTGGTCGTTCACGACTTGTCCCTGTGGTGGGTCACGAGATTGCCCTGATTCGGCCGTTGTCGGCTCGGCTTTCGCTTTGCTCCGGCCCTGGCCTTGATGAACTGTCGTCGGCGTTGGTCCCGCTGCTGCCGCTGCCAGTCCTGCCGCCGACGGTCGCGTCGTCGCTGGGTGCCGCGGGCGATCACAGCGAGCGCCATCGCCCCGGACAGCACCAGGCCTGCCGCCCCGACCACCCCTTGCAGCCGGCCCCGATGTCCGCTGAGGATGCCGAACTCGGTGACGAAATCTTCGGGATCGTTGGGGTTGACCCAGATCCGCACCGCACTGCCGGCCGGCAGGCAGACCTCCCAACAGCCAACCTCGGCCTGACGCTGGGCCCCGGCGAATTCGTAGCGCAGGTGCATCGTGTTCCGCCGTTTGTGTACGAGCTCATCGACGACGGCCTGGGCTGACAGGCCATGGACCCGCAGTCGGCTCGCCCAAGCATCGTTGTCCTGGAAAGTCATGAACGGCAGCCACATCATGACCATCCCGACCGCGAGGCCAAGTATGTAGACGGGGTAGCGGGCGCGCCACCAGTTCCGCAAGATCTGCACGGTGGCCATGGTCGCAGTCAATGTCCACAAGCGGCGGTAGGTTGTCCGCATGACGGATCAGCTGCTCCGATCGTCGTTTGGCGCGGCGGCGAGCGCGTACGCCGAGCACCGCCCGGACTACGCGCAGGCTGCGGTGCGGTGGGCACTGGAGCCCGCTCCCGGTCTACGCGTGCTCGACCTGGGCGCCGGCACCGGCAAGCTGTCCGCGACGCTGGCCGCTGTGGGCGCGGACGTCGTGGCGGTCGAACCCGACCCGGCGATGCTCGCCGAGCTACGCCGTGCGGTGCCGGCCGTCCGTGCCCTGCCGGGTAGCGCCGAGGCCATTCCGCTGCCGGACGGGTCCGTCGATGCCGTGCTCGCCGGCAATGCCCTGCACTGGTTCGACATGGCCGTCGCGGGGGTGGAAATCGCCAGGGTCCTCGCGCCCGGCGGTGTCCTGGCCGGGTTGTGGAACATCATGGACGACGGGATCGACTGGGTTGCCGGGCTCGAACGGGTCAGCGGGAGTGCCGCCATCGGCCCGCGCGACACAGTGAGCAGTTGGCGCACGGCTACGGAGGACATGCTCGTTCCGAGCACTGGCGTGATCGCGCGGTTCGGGTCGGCGGAGCAGGTCGAGTTCCCGCACGGGCAGCGCCGCACCGCCGACTCTCTCGTCGCGACGCTTGCGACGCGGGCCGGGATGCTGGTCATGCGGGAGGAGGAGCGAACGGCCACGCTCGGCCGCATTCGCGCCTTCCTCGGGAGCCGACCCGAAACGGCGCACGGCGAGTTCACCCTGCCGATGCTGACCGGCGTGCTGCGCGCCCGCCGGCGCTGACGGTCAGCCACCCGGTGAACCGACATCGGGGCGGGGCGTTGAACGCTGTGCTGGCAGGCGCCGACGTGGCGCTGGTGGGCCTGTTCTCGGTAAAGGACAAGGATCTTGCCAGCAAGCTCAATCTGCTTGCCAGCTTGGTGAAAGCCCACGGCGGCCAGGTCGTGAGCCGGCACGTGCAGCGGCGGGGTGTCTCTTCCGGCGGCGCGGACGTTCGGCTGTCTCGTCCTGAGTGGCGACGACCTCCGATAGGTCAGGGACGGGCGGCCTTGTCGCCATGGACGGTCGCGTACTCAGCGGCGAGCCAGGGCCCGAGGTCGTCGATGAGTTCGTGCACAGCCGGAACTGCAGAGGGCGTGCGGCCGATAACGGCAGCTCGCCGCATCTGCTCGGCGCGTTCCGGATAGTAGAGTCCAAATGCCTCGGCGGACTCGGTGAGGTCGCTTGTCCAGCCTCCCCAGCGGGGCATGATCAGCGTGAATCCGGTCCTGACGATGCGACGAGCGACGAGCCGGCTGAGGGCCTTACGGTGCTGGTCGGTGTTCGCTGTGGCTGCCTGGCGGCGCCATCCCGGAAGCGCAAGCGAGAGGTCGCCGTTCGTCTCGCGGGCGAGCAGGGACGTGGGCCGGTAGCGGGGAAGGTGATCGGCGAGGTCGTCGCCCAGCAGGGGAGCGCACAGGCAGGCGACGAAGAAGCCGAGGTCGTGCCGCTCAAGCTCGCTGAGCAGCGTACGCGCACTGAACAGCAGAACGCCCACGCCGTCGATCTGCGTGAAGGACTCGTCGAGAGCCTGCTCGATCCTCGTGGCGGCCGTCCGGTCGGCCTCGGTTGGTTCGGCGTGCGGGGCGACGAGGAGGTCGAGATCGGAGAGCCCGGGGGTGGCGGTGCCACGCGGGATGCTGCCGTAGATGTAGGCGCTGTGCAGCCGACCATCGTCGAACGAATCGGCTATTCGAGCGCGTGCCGCCTCGACAACACCTGCGAACGCGGCCGGGACCCGACTCAGCGCTCCCTCGCGGGCAATCCAGCCCTCGGCGTCCACCCCTCTTCCGGTCATGGGGACACTCTGCCGGAGGTGACGACGACGATCACCCACCGCCCGGGCGGCCTCGGAATGGCCTGGGAGGCAGCACTTTTCCTAACGCGCGTCGAGCGGTACGGAGATGGCGTCGCAGATCATGGTGACGGCCTGGTCGACGTGTCGTGCCGTGGCCTGGGAGTCGTCCTGCTCGGACTCGTGCACGAAGGCCGTGACGCCACGACGGCTGCCGCAGTAGTCCACGATCCCGTGCTCGATCTGCGTGCGTAGCGCGTGCCCGTACCCGTGTCGCTCGTAGAGGCCCGTGTCGTCGCCGGCGACGGGGAGCAGGTGGGTGGTGAGGCGTTGCAGTCTCGGTTGGATGCCGGTGGACGGGGCGTAGTCGAAGGCCCAGCCGTTGATGAACACCCGGTCGATCCACCCCTTGAGCAGTGCCGGCATCGACCACCAGTAGACCGGGAAGACCAGCACGAGATCGGTGGCTCGGTCGATCCGCTGCTGCTCGCGGAGAACATCGGGTGGGGACCCACCACGCTTCTGGTACGCCTCGCGATCGGCCAGGGTGTACCTCGGGTCGAAGCCTTCCTGTGCCAGGTCGGCGATCTCGACGGACCCTGGGCGCAGCGCGGCCTCAAGTCGCTGAACAACGTGCTGCGTCAGGGACTGAGGCTCGGGGTTCACGGCTACCAACAAGGTGTGCATGGGTGCAAGGGTCCTACTGCTCGGCCCAGGCGCCCAACTCGTTGCCGCTGGGGTCGGTGAAGTGGAAGCGCCGGCCGCCGGGGAACTCGTACGGCCCGTTCACCACCTGGCCGCCGGCCTCCTTCACGGCCTGCACGGACCGGTCCAGGTCGGCGGAGTAGAGCAGCACGAGTGGGCCGCCCGCCCGGACTTCGCTGTCCAGACGGAGACCGCCGACCTCGGGTGCGTCGTCGCCCTGAGGGCTGCGGATGCCGGCGTACTCCGGCCCGTAGTCGTTGAACTGCCAACCGAACGCGTCGTTGTAGAAGCGCTTGGCCACGGCGAGGTCGGTCACCGTGAGCTCGATGTAGTCGATGGCGTGGTGTCGGTGCGGCGATGGCTCAGACATGCGCCGATCGTGCACCCCGGGTACGACGAAACCACGACGCGCAACGAAAGGTTGCGCGATGGGCGCGGGTTGTCGTAGGTTGAGTGCAACCAAAGGTTGCGAAAGGTTGTGAGCATGGAACAGGGAACCATCGAACGCGACATCCACGTCGACGCGTCCCCCGAGGTCGTCTTCGAGGTGGTCAGCCAGCCCGAGCACATGCGGGAGTGGTGGCCCGACGACGCGCGGTTCGAGTCGGTCGCCGGCGCGCCCGGCGAGCTGGTCTGGCGCGACGCCGACACCGGCGAGACGAAGACCGTCGCGCTCGCCGTCGTCGAGGTCGACCCGCCGAAGCGGTTCTCCTTCCGGTGGTGCTTCACCGAGCCGGACCGGAGCGGGCAGGCGCTCTTCGTCACCTTCGACCTGGTGCCCAGCGGCGCCGGGACGCTGATCCGGATGACCGAGACCGGGTTCCGCGAGCTGGGCTGGGAGGTCGCTGTTCTGGAAGAGCAGTACCGCGACCACGAGAACGGGTGGGACCACTACATGCCCCGGCTGGGCGGGTACGTCGCGCGGCTGGTCGCGACCCCGTGAGCGCGGCGGTCGACGACGAGTTGTGGTCGGCGATCGGCGACCCCATCCGTCGTACGATGATCGATCTTCTTCTCTCTGACGGGCCGGGCACGGCCACCTCGCTGAGCAGGCGGCTACCCGTCACCCGTCAGGCCGTCTCGAAGCACCTGGCGGTCCTCGACCGGGTTGGGCTGATCCACGCCGAACCGGCCGGTCGCGAGCGCCACTACCAGGTGGACGAGGCGCAACTCGCCCGCGCGGTCGCCCAGTTGTCGGCGGTCGGCTCCACCTGGGACGCCCGCCTCCGCCGGATCAAGCGCATCGCCGAGACGATCGAACGCCACCGCACCGACAACCAGGGAGGCTGAAGATGGTCAGCGACGGGCACTGACCTCGGTGCCGGTTGGGCTGCCGGGGGATCGCCCGCTTCGCCGCGAGATCGCGATCCCCCCGGCGGCCAGGCCGAGAGCGGCTATCGCCACGGCGCAGAGCAGCAGCGTCGGGCGGGGGCCGATGGCACCCACCAGCGGCCCGCCCAGCATGGTGCCCAGCGGCACCGCCAGCACGAGGATGGCACCGTTCGCGGCGAGCACCGCGGGCAGTCGGGCGGTCGACGTGCTGCGCTGGAACAGCGCCATCGACGTGGACATGTACGGCGCCCAGATGAAGCCCGCCAGGGCGAACGCCGGCAACGACACGCCGACCGGTACGCCCAGGCCGAGGGGCAGCATGGCAACGCCGAACGCGACGACGATGCCGATGGTGGTGGCTCGCAGTGGCCAGCGGCGGAGGTAACCGGCGACCAGACCCCCGGCGAGACCGCCGACGCCGAACGCGGCGTAGTAGGCGCCGAGCAGTGTCGCGGAGGCGTGCAGGTCGTCGGTGATGTGGATTGGCATCGCCACGTACACCGGTCCGAATAGGAAGAAGAACCCGAGGCTCAGCACCAGCAGGCCCAGCAGGGCCGGGTTCTGGCGGATGACCGCGAAGCCGGCCGTTCGCGAAGCGCCGCTCTCGGACCGTGCGGGTCCGTCGTTGGGGGGAAGGGCGAGACGGTACGTGAGGGCCAGCGCGGCGAAGGTGGCGGCGTCGATGGCGATGACCCAGACCGGCCCCACCCAGCCGATCAGGATGCCCGCCAGTGGCGGGCCGACGATCGTGGCAAACCCTCCGATGGTGCTGAGCACGGCATTGGCCGGAAGATGGTGTCGCTGCGGCAGCAGTTCGGCGATCAGGGTGAATCGGCCGGCGGAACCCCACGAGTGCAGCAGCGCCGACGCGGCCAGCAGAACCACGTACAGCCCGATGGTGAGCACGCCGGCGAGGTGGGCGAGGGGGATCGCCGCGAGCGCGCTGGCCCGCAGGATGGCGTCCCACCCCGCGAGTTGCGCGCCGCTGCGCCCGCGCAGCAGCCGACCGAAGACGACAGTCCCGGCCGCGCTGGGCAGCGTGTACGCCGCCATTGCCAGCGCGAACCAGGTGCGATTGTGCGGGGCGAGTTGGATGGCGAGCCAGGTCACCGCGACCACCGCCAGACCGTCGCCCAACGCGGAGACGGCCAACCCGGGCAGAACGCGCCGGAGCTGAGGGTGACTGACCACCGGCCAGTACGGGGAGGAGCGCGGGAAACGGGAGGCGTCCGGCATGCTGTCAGCTCACCCGGCGCGGGACCCGCGGATCAACATTTACTGCCAGCAGCAGATTCAGCCGAGGGTGGAAAGCTCGAATCACCGGCTCGGGTGGGCGTCCTCACTGGGAGGGGGGTCCGGGCGCTCGCCTGCACCCGTTGCGGTCTGGCCGCCGAGCAACGCCGCGCGTAGCCGGTCGTTCTCGCGCTTGGCGCGACGGTTCCGGCCGAAAGCCGCGACGATCAGACAGATCCAGCCGAGGGGCACCAGCACCCCGCCGATCGTATGGGCGCTGCCGTGCTCGTTCTCTCGAAGGATCCAGCCGGCAACGAGCAGACCGAGCGCCAGCGCCAGGAGAATTCGTTCGACTCGTCTGGTCATCCTGGGCACCCGCTTCCGCTGACGGAGATCGACCCCGGCCCCTCGGTGACAGGTCGTCGTGCCCACAGTGACACATCCACGCCCATGCCCCCGGTGGGCCGGAGTCGATCAAACCTCCCGTGTCCGTCTGATCGGACAGCGAGCTGGCCGGATCACCGTTTCGAACCGTCGTTTCCGCGGGCAGTGCGGAAGGACGAGCCGATGCTCGCCACGATCGAACCCACCGAGGCGAGCGCCACCGCCACCGTGCCGGCCGTGTCGGCAGCGCCGTCCCCGGCCACCTTGAGGATGATGCCGGTGACCATCAGGACGACCGACAGGGTCAGGACTACCTGGATGGCTCGTCTGCTCATGGCGGCATCTCACTTCCGGGCGGCGGGAGATCGACTCGGGTTCCTCGACGTCGTGGCGATGTCACCCCGACTTCTCCGGAACCCGAGTCGACCAAACCGCTACTCCGCCCGGTAGACGGAGATGTGCGACGGGCTGTCGGCCTGGAACGGTCGCCGGTGCCAGTCGGCGTACCGCTCGGTGAGCCGGAGCCCTGCCTGCTGCGCCATCTCGTCGATCTGGTGCGGCCAGGCGTACCGCATGGCGAACGGCTTCAGGTGCACACCGTCCGCGTCGAAGGTGATCGTCTGCCGGATGAACCGCTGCGCCGGCCGGTCGTACCGGTGCAGTCGGATCGTCGCGGAGTCCTCGGTGACCTCACGCACCTGCACCTGCTCGTCCGAGTCGAAGCTGCGCGGGTCGGGCACGAACGTCTCGATGACGAACGCGCCGCCGGGCGACAGCACCCGGGCGACGTTGCGGAAGCAGTCCGCCTGCCGCTCGGCCTCCACCAGGTTGAACAGAGTGTTGAAGACCAGGTACGCGAGCCGGAACTCACCGGCCACCGGCACGTCCGCCATGTCGGCGACGACCACCGGGATCTGGTCGCCGCCCGGTTTCGCCCGCAACTGCGCGAGCATCTCCTCGGACGCCTCGACGCCGTGCACGGCGAGGCCGCGTTCGGCCAGCGGCAGCGCGACCCGGCCGGTGCCGATCGCCAGTTCGAGAACCGGACCCCCGTCGGCCAGGTCGGCCAGGAAGTCAACGGCGGGCGCGGGGTCGGGGTTGCCTGGGCCGTCGTAGTCGGCGGCCCAGAGCCGGCCGAAGAGGCCGGGATCGTCGAAGACCGACATCAGCGGCCTCCGGGGTTGGGGTCAGTGGCGCCCAGCAGCGCCAGGGGAACAGTCCTGCTCACGAAGTCTCGATTCCTCGGGTCGGATGACTGTTGGTTCGGGGGACTTCGTCGTGTTGGGCATGGTGGCTGCTCCCTTCGCGCGGCTGTCGACCGAGGACACCAGAGACGCCGCGGGCCCGGCAAGGCAATTACGCCAGCCGGGCCCACGACGGGACGTGCGGTCAGGAGATGTGGTGCAGGATCACGTTGTGGACGTGGTGGCTCTTCTGCGCGCCACGGAACTCCACCTCGTAGGTGTGCGTGCCGACGTGGATGGCGATGGCGCCGGTGGAGAAGAACGAACCACCCCACGACTTGTTGCTGACCACGCTCACGCTGGTGATCTTCGAGTACGGGATGCTGGTGATCGCGAACCGCTTTCCGACGAAGGACCGGTCCTGGATGATCAGGCGGCGGTCGGTCAGCCCGATGAACCCGGTGCCGGTGCCGACGGCGTCGTAGACGGCGATGATCTGCTCGCCTTCGAGGAGGCCACTCTCGATCTGCTGGACCTGCTCTTTGCGGTCGTACGCGATGTTCGCCATGCATTCCAGGCTAGGAAACCGGTGCCAGCGCGCCCACCCGGGCGAGGACCACGAACTCGCCGTCGCCGTGGCCGACGGGTTCGCCGTGCCAGCCCCCGTGGACGCGGTCCACGATGATGCCCGCCCTGGTCAGGGAGGTGCGCAGCTCGGCCTCGGTGCGGAAGCGCAGGGTCGCCGAGCTGAGGAGTTCCTCTCCGTCGTCGAAGTGGTAGTGGTGGGTGAAGTCGACCACTCCGTCGCGTACCCCGGTGACCTCGGTCCAGGCGCGGACCTCGCCGCCGTCGGGCAGCGTGACCAGCCGGTGCGAGTCCACCGGGTTCCACAGCTCCCAGCGACGGTCCGCCGGGTCGCGGGCGTCGAACACCAGCCGGCCGCCGGGCACGAGCGCCCGGGCCAGGTCGGCGAGGGTACGCGCCCACTCCGCATCGTCCACGAAGAACTGGGCGACGTGGCTGGTCAGTACCGCCACGTCGAACGCCCTCTCCGGCAGCAGCGCCGAGGTGCCCGCGAGCCAGGTCACCCGCTCACCGCCCGGCTTGGCACGGGCGGCGGCCAGGGACGCGCCGGCCGGGTCCACACCGGTGACGGTGTGACCGGCGGCGGCGAGGGCAATGGTCAGCCGGCCGGTGCCGCAGCCGAGGTCGAGCACCCGGGCGGTCGGGGTTTCGCCGACCACCGTCTGGAAGAAGTCGTCGTCCGGCCCCCACCGGCACTCCGCGTCGTACACCTGGACCAGCCGGTGGTGGCGGAACTCGGCGTGCCTCATCGGGGGTTCGCGTCGGTCGCGGCGCGGACGAACTCGCGTACCCGGGTGGTGGTGTTGCTGGGCAGCCAGACCGGCCCTCGTTCGATCGGTGGGGCGTCGTGGATGGGCACGTACGCCACGTCGGGGCGGGGGTAGTAGCGCCGTGTGTGCTCGCCCACCGGCAGGACACCCCGGCCCAGCGCGACCAGGGACAGCATCTCGGAGAAGGTGTTCCCGGCGGGTCCCTTCGGCACGGGCCGACCGGACGGGGTGCGCTCCGGGGTGCGGTCCCGCTTGAACTCCAGCGAGGTCACTGTCGGGTACTGCACCACCGGATGGTCGGCGAGCACCTCCAACGACACCGACCGCTCCCGGGTGAGCGGGTGACCCGCCGCCACGGCCAGCACCCGGTCCTCGGAGAGCAGCGCCGGGCCGGTGGCCATCCCGTCGAAGGGGTACGAGGCGATCAACACGTCGGTCGAGCCGTCGAGCAGCCCCGATCGGGTGGTGGACAGCTGCGCCTCGTGCACCTCCACCCGGCAGTCCGGGTGCCGTTCGCCGAACAGGGCCACCGCCCGGAGCAGCACCGGCGCGGTCCACTCGCCGAGGAACGCCACCCGCAGCGTCCCGGTCACGCCCCGGGCGGCGTCGGTCGCGCGGCGAACGGCTCTGTCCATCTCGGCGACCAGCGGGGCCAGCTCGTCGGCGAGTTGCCGGCCGATCGGGGTGAGCCGGACGACTCGACTGGTGCGGGCGAACAGCGGTGCGCCGATCTGGCGTTCCAGCTTCTTCACGATGTGGCTGACCCGGCCGGTGCTGACTGTCAACCGCTCGGCGGTCCGGCCGAAGTGCAGCTCCTCCGCGAGCGTCAGGAACGTCTCGACCTCGTACCGCTCCAGCACATCGTTCCCATCGTTGACCTGTGGGCAACGATCGTAGCGGCATGAGGTCTTGGTCGGCGTCCCTCGTCCGGGGATCGTGAACGGGGCAGGAAACACCGAGCGGAAGGCGCTGACATGAGCATCGACGACTACCTGATCGGCCTGGCCGGCCCACTGCGCGAGATCGGCGAGAAGCTGACGCCGATCATCGCGGCGGCCCTGCCCGGGGCGACCGGCGCGATGTGGCACGGGCACCCCGTCTGGGGCCTGGGCGACCGGCCCGGCCAGCGCCCGGTCTGCCTGGTCAAGGCGTACGGGTCGTACGTCACCTTCGGGCTGTGGCGAGGGCAGGAAATCGCCGACCCGTCGGGGCTGCTGATCCCCGGTGCGCGGGCGATGGCGGCAGTGAAGTTGCGCGAGGTCGCCGACATCGACCCGGCCCTGTTCAGCGGCTGGCTGCGCGCGGCGGCCCACCTGGAGGAGGCGTGAGCGCGGTGCGGGTAACCGGTTTCGACCACCTGGTGCTGACCGTCGCCGACGTGGAACTGTCCCTGGACTTCTACTGCGGCCGGCTCGGGCTGACGCCGGTACGGGTCGACGAGTGGCGCGCGGGCAGCGTCCCGTTCCCGTCGGCGCGGATCAGCTCCGACAGCATCATCGACCTCGTCCGAGGTGAGCCGCACGGCGCGAACGTGGACCACTTCTGCCTGGTGGTGGCACCACTGAACTGGGCGCAGGTGATCGAATCGGGGGTCTTCACGGTGCTGACCGGCCCGGTCAGCCGGTTCGGCGCCCGCGGATCGGCGACCTCGATCTACGTGCGGGACCCGGACGGCAACTTGGTGGAGCTGCGTTGGTACCCGCAGGACGCCGTAGCCGACCAGTGAGCCGGAGTTGCCTGGCTACATGCGGAAGCCCCGCGTCTCCCCATCGAAAGTGGGCAGGCGCGGGGCTCCGACGGCAGGTCAGTGGTCGCTGCGCGGGTCGTGGTCCGTGCTGCGGCTGCCGGCCTTGGCCAGACCCCGGCTCACCAGGTAGCCGATGGTGAGCAGGGTGATGAACCACCATGCCTTGTCGGCGGCGAAGTAGTCGCCGCCGTTGTTCGCGGCACCGTCGCCCACAGCGTTCGAGGCGATCAGCACACCGATGACGGCGAGCACGTAGATCGCCAGCTCGCTGGTCTTCCAGGACGGCTTCGTCTCATCGCCGCGGCGGTTGGCGCGGCGGACGTCGTGCTGACCGGCGTGCTCGACGTGGTCATTGGCGCGGTTCTGCGTGGGGGTGGTCATGTCAGCTCCTGAAAGGCACTTTTTGAGAAGTCCGGTCCGTTCCGAGAGTCTTGTCAACTCTCGTACCCAACTGGTACCCGAGCACCTTTCAGGAAAACCTCAGGCCTCCACAAGAATTGAACGAACACTCAGGACTCGGTGACCGCCCGGTACGCATCCTCGATGCGGGCGGCCAACAGCACCTCGCCCTCGGTCAGGGGATCGCCGCTGCCGTGCCCGACCCGGATCTGGGTGCTGCCGGCCCGGCGGCTGATCTCGGGTCGCAGATGCAGCGCATCCGCGACGACCTTGACCCGTTCAGTTAGTGCGGCGTGTTGGGTATCGTCGATCACGAGCGTCCGTCGGATCTGCTCGCCCTCGCGCGTCCAACCAGATAGCAAGGTCAACGCGTCGGAAAGGTAGTCGTGCTTGGCCCTGCTGTTGAACAGCACGCGCATCACCGCACCCCCCAAGCGCCGTTGCCGGCTTGTGGCCAAATCGTCGCCATCCCGTGTCTTGTCGGTGTCTCCTAGTCTCTCGCTGCTCGGAGAGGGTGTCCACGCCCACACTTCCGTGTCTTATTGGCCTAGCGGACGGCTACGGTACCCAAACCGCCGATTGATCTGGCACCCTGGACGCCCGTGCGGACCGAACGGGCGAATGGTGGCGGGCAGGCCGAACGACGGGACCTGAAGGTGATCGTCGGTGCGGCGATCATCCGGGATGGGCGGGTGCTCGCCTGTGCGCGTTCCGCCCCACCCGAGGTAGCGGGCATGTGGGAGTTTCCGGGCGGAAAGGTCGAGCCGGGGGAGGCTGAGACCGACGCGTTGATCCGGGAGTGCGCCGAGGAGTTGGCCGTACGCGTCGAGATCGGCGACCGGGTCGGCCGCAACGTACGGATGGCGCACGGCCGCTCGGTGCTCAAGGTGTACGCGGCCCGCCTGCTCGGCGGCGACCAGCCGCAGGCGCTGGAGCACGAGGCGCTCCGCTGGCTCACCGCCGACGAACTGGACTCGGTCACCTGGCTCCCCGCCGACGCCCCCATAGTGGCCGCCCTCCGCCCCCTCCTGCTCAGCTCGCGTTGATCATGAAGTTATTGCCACCGCGCGCGGCGTGTCGTGGCAATAACTTCATGATCAACGGAGGCGGCGGGGGTGGGGGCCGGGGGCGTGCGGGGTGGACGTGGGACGTGGGACGGGGGCCGTGGCTACTGCCACGGCCCCCGTTGTTGTTCGGGTGGTTAGTGCTTGTTGTCCTGCTCCGGGTGCGCGAAGTTGAGGTGCTCCGGAGGCAGCGGGAAGGTCACGTCGTCGCCGAACGGAGACGGCGCGGCGGCCCGGTCGAAGGTGAGCTCGGTCAGCGGCAACCGGCCCCGGTCGTCGACCGCCGGAGCGGTCGGGTGGGGCACCTCCCGGTCCCAGTTGACGCCGCTCTGCGCCTGCGCCTCAGCCTGCGAGTCGTGGGAGCCACCCGCGTGCGAGTGCACCCCACCTCGGGCGGAGCCCGGGGTCGCCGAGCCCTGACGGGCGGTGGTCACGCTGGTCTGGGGCGTCTCGCCCCGACGGAAGATCTTGCTACCAAGCCACACAAGGGGATCGTACCTGCGGTCGACGACCCGTTCCTTCATGGGGATGATCCCGTTGTCAGTGATCTTGATGTGCTCGGGGCAGACCTCGGTGCAGCACTTGGTGATGTTGCACAAGCCGAGGCCCTGTTCGGCCTGCGCGTACTCCTTGCGGTCGGTCCGGGCGTCCAGCGGGTGCATGTCCAGCTCGGCCGCCCGGATGAAGTACCGCGGGCCGGAGAACGCCTGCTTGTTCTCCTCGTGGTCGCGGATCACGTGGCAGACCGTCTGGCACAGGAAGCACTCGATGCACTTGCGGAACTCCTGCGAGCGCTCCACGTCGATCTGCTGCATCCGGTAGTCACCCGGGGCCACGTCCGCCGGAGGGGCGAACGCCGGGGTCTCCCGTGCCTTCTCGTAGTTGAACGAGACGTCGGTGACCAGGTCCCGGATGACCGGGAAGGTGCGCAGCGGGGTGACAGTGACGGTCTCGTCGTCGCCGAAGGTCGACATCCGCGTCATGCAACCCAGCCGCGGCTTGCCGTTGATCTCCATGGAGCAGGAGCCGCACTTGCCGGCCTTGCAGTTCCACCGGCAGGCCAGGTCGGGAGCGTCGGTGGCCTGTAGACGGTGGATGACGTCGAGGACGACCTCGCCCTCGTTCACCTCCACCATGTAGTCCTGGAGGTCACCGCCGCTCTCGTCGCCTCGCCAGATCCGGAACTGACGCTTCGCGCTCATCGGTTGTCCGCCTCTCCAGCGTCGGCAGCGAGGGCGTCGAAGTCGGCGAGCTCCTCGTCGGTGAGGTACTTGGACAGCTCGGCCCGATCGAAGAGGCCGATCAGCTCCTGCCGCATCTTCGGCAGCGGCTTGCGGGTCAGCTGCACGGTGTCGCCGTCCAGCGCGCAGACAAGGTTGACCTGCCGCCACTTCGGCTCCATCGCCGGGTAGTCCTCCCGGGTGTGCCCGCCGCGCGACTCCTGCCGCTCCAGCGCCGCCTTCGCGGTGCACTCCGAGACCACCAGCATGTTGCGCAGGTCCAGGGCCAGGTGCCAGCCCGGGTTGTAGCGTCGGCCGCCGGCCGCGCTCACCTTGGCCACCCGCTCGCGCAGCTCGGCGAGCCTGCTCAACGCGTCCTCAAGCTCGCCGTGACGGCGGATGATTCCTACTAGATCTCCCATGACCGCCTGGAGGTCCTGCTGAAGGGTGTACGGGTTCTCGCCGGTATCCCGCTGCAGCGGAGCGAGGGCGGTCTCCACGGCGGCCTCGACCTCGTCCACAGCCACCTTCGGTCGGGCGGTCAGCCCGTCGGCGTAGCTGGCCGCGTGCCCGCCCGCCCGCTTGCCGAAGACCAGCAGGTCGGACAGGGAGTTGCCGCCGAGTCGGTTGGAGCCGTGCATGCCGCCGGAGACCTCCCCGGCGGCGAACAGCCCGCGTACGTGGCCGAAGGCGGCACCCGAGTCCGGGTCCACCTCGACGCCACCCATCACGTAGTGACAGGTCGGCCCGACCTCCATCGGCTCGGCCGTGATGTCGACGTCGGCCAGCTCCTTGAACTGGTGGTACATCGACGGCAGCCGGCGGCGGATCTCGTCGGCCGAACGTCGGCTGGCGATGTCCAGGAAGACACCGCCGGCGGGGGAACCCCGGCCGGCCTTGACCTCGCTGTTGATCGCGCGGGCCACCTCGTCGCGGGGCAGCAGCTCCGGTGGGCGCCGGTTGTTGTCCGGGTCGGTGTACCAGCGGTCCGCCTCCTCCTCGGTCTCCGCGTACTGCTTGCGGAAGACGTCGGGGACGTAGTCGAACATGAACCGCTTGCCGTCGGAGTTCTTCAGGACGCCGCCGTCACCACGCACCGACTCGGTGACCAGGATGCCCTTCACCGAGGGCGGCCAGACCATGCCGGTCGGGTGGAACTGGAGGAACTCCATGTTGATCAGCGTCGCCCCGGCGCGGAGCGCCAGCGCGTGCCCGTCCCCGGTGTACTCCCAGGAGTTCGAGGTGACCTTGTAGGAGCGCCCGACCCCGCCGGTGGCCAGCACGACCGCCGGCGCCTCGAAGAGGATGAACTCGCCCGACTCGCGGTAGTAGCCGAACGCGCCGGCCACCCGGTCACCGTCGAGCAGCAGCTCGGTGATGGTCGTCTCGGAGAACACCCTGATCCGGGCGTCGTACGAGCCGAACTCCCGCTGGTCCTCCTGCTGGAGCGAGACGATCTTCTGCTGGAGGGTGCGGATCAGCTCCAGGCCGGTCCGGTCGCCCACGTGCGCCAGGCGCGGGTACTCGTGGCCGCCGAAGTTGCGCTGCGAGATCTTGCCGTCCTTGGTGCGGTCGAAGAGCGCACCGTACGTCTCCAGCTCCCAGATCCGCTGCGGCGACTCCTTCGCGTGCAGCTCGGCCATCCGGAAGTTGTTGAGGAACTTGCCGCCGCGCATGGTGTCGCGGAAGTGCACCTGCCAGTTGTCCCGGCTGTTCACATTGCCCATCGCGGCGGCCGCGCCGCCCTCGGCCATCACCGTGTGCGCCTTGCCGAACAGCGACTTGGAGATGATCGCGGTCTTCTTGCCGGCCAGCCGGGCCTCGATCGCCGCGCGCAGACCGGCGCCGCCGGCCCCGATGACGACGACGTCGTAGTGGTGTCGTTCGATGCGAGTGGTTGTGGTCATGTCAGGGGCCCTTTAGTTGATGAACCGCAGGTCGGAGAACCAGCCGGCCGCGAGCGCCATGATGTAGAAGTCGGCCAGCGCCAGGGTGCCGAGGGTGATCCAGGCGAGCTGCATGTGCCGGACGTTCAGGGCCGAGACGAACGTCCAGGCCTTGTACCGCACCGGGTGCTTGGAGAAGTGCTTGAGCCGGCCGCCGATGATGTGCCGGCAGGAGTGGCAGGAAATCGTGTACGCCCAGAGCATCACCACGTTGAGCAGCAGGATGATGTTGCCCAGCCCGAAGCCGAAGCCCTTCGGCGAGTGGAAGGCGAGGATCGCGTCCCAGGTGTTGATCAGCGAGATGATCGCGGCGGCGTAGAAGAAGTAGCGGTGCAGGTTCTGCCCGAGCAGCGGGAAACGGGTCTCACCGCCGTACTCCTTGTGACCGTCCGGGACGGCGCAGGCCGGCGGCGACAACCAGAACGACCGGTAGTAGGCCTTGCGGTAGTAGTAGCAGGTGAGCCGGAACAGCAGCAGGAACGGCAGGGTCAGCGCGGCGTCCGGGATGATCCACCAGCCGGGCAGGAACCGGCCGAAGTGCGAGGCTTCCTCGACACACCGGTCGGTCACGCACGGGGAGTAGAACGGGGTCAGGTAGTGGAACTGGTCCACCCAGTACCACTTGTGCATGAAGACCCGGACCGTCGCGTACGCGACCCAGGCGCTGAGCCCGATCACGGTGATCAGCGGAGCGAACCACCATCGGTCGGTACGCAACGTCTTCGCCGCGATGGCGGCGCGCGCCCGCGCCCCCCTCGGCCTCGTTGCCGTTGAAGTCATTCGAGTCGTCTCCTCGACGGGCCCGTACGGGCGGGCTGGTCTCTCTCCGGTCGGCACGCGGACCGGCGAACCCGCACCCGCTGCCACGTCATGCGCACACCAACGACCACGCCGGATCGACCGACGCAGCTAAGTGACACACGTTACGCCGATCTCCGCGAGCCGTCCGCGCAAGGGAGTGTCCCGTGTGTCTGGCCTGCGGAAAAGCCCTCGACGCGCCGGTTTGACGCCCGCGGTCGAGAACGTCAGCCCGAGGCTCCTCCGGTGAAGTGCCAGGACGCCAGCCGCAGCGAGGGCGCGGCCCACCAGGCACCGTCCACCCGCTCCGGTTGGCGCACCGCCCGCGCGCCCAACCCGAGCACCGCCCCCGGCCCGAGCGCCCGTGGGTACGACTCGGTGAACCGCAGGTCACGGACCGCCCGGACGACAGTGCCGTCCTCGATCAGCCAGACGCCGTTGCGGGTCAACCCGGTGACGACGAGGCTCTTCGGGTCGAGCACCCGCGTGTACCAGAGGTCGGTGACCAGTAGCCCTCGGCGTACGCCGGCCACCAACGCGGCGGTGTCCGCGTCGACGACCGCTCCGGCCGCCGCGCCGGTCGTGCTCCGGCCCACAGCGCTGGCCGGGCCCGCCGCCGCGCCGGTCAGCCGCAGGTTGCGGGGCATCGGGCCCCAGGTGGCACCCCCCGCCACCGCGTGCCCGGTGGACTCGGCGCCCGCCTCGGCGGCGGTCCGGCGATCGTGCGCCACCGCCCGGGTGGTGCCCGCCTCGACCAGCGTCAGCGCCCCTCGGCCGGTGCCCTCCGCGTCGAACGGCAACCCGGACCCGCCCAGCGGGTCGTCCACCACTGTCACGGCCCGGTCGAACTGGGCCGCGCCCGGCTCGGCGAACGACTGCCGCTCGGAGTACCGCTTGCCGTTGAAGCCGTAGAAGGACAGGTTCTGCAGGAGGTCCGCCACGGCGGCCGGCTCGAACACCACCTCGTAGTGCCCCGGCGGCAGCTCCACCGGGTCGGCCGCCGCCCGCGCCTTCGCGGCCGCCTGCGCGCCCAACTCGGCGCCGTCGAGGTCGGACAGCCGGTCGGCGCTGCGCCGGGCCACCCCGTCCGCGCCCTCGCGGCGGGCGATGCCGTCCATCGCCGCCTCCACCGAGCGGCCGTACGCCGAGTGCCCGGCCGAGTTGGCGAACGCCGACGAGCGGTGCGCGGTGCGGCAGTAACCGGCGGTGCTGAGGTCCCCGGCGGCGGCCACGAACGCCCCGACCCGATCGGCCCGCTGATCCGGCTCGGCGTGCGCGGTGGCCTCGTCGACGGGCGGGGCGTCCGGCGTGGGCATGGGCGGAGCCAGCCCCGGCCAGCCCGGGTCCGGCGGGCAGAGCCGCGCCGCGGTCAGGGTGCGCTCCACCAGGGCGGACAACCCGTCGGCGGTGACCACGCTGCCGCCGCCGGCAGCCGTCCGACCGTCGACGTGCACCCGCAGCCGGACCCCGACGGTCGACTCGGAGACGTTCTGGTGGATGCCCGAGTTGGCGAACCGGGTCAGCGCCAGGTCCGCCCGCGTCACCACCACCTCGGCCTGCGCGGCCGGCCCGCCAAGACGCCGAACCAGCTCGACGACCTGCCCCGCCAGCTCCAACTGGGTCACGCTGACACCCCCACCCGGACGTTGCGGAACCGGGCCGGCGCGGCCGGGTGCCCGGTGTGCCCGACCTGGCCGGGTTGGCCCTTGCCGCAGTTGGGCGTGCCCCAGGAGACCGTCTCGCCGGAGAGCATGTCCATCGAGCGCCAGAACAGCGGGCCGATCCCGGTGTACGTGGGGTTGCGCAGCATCCGCCCCCGCCGCCCCTTCTTGATCTCCCAGCCGATCTCGCAGCCGAACTGGAAGTTGAGCCGCTTGTCGTCGATCGACCAGGACCGGTTGAGGTCCATCAACACGCCGTCGTCGGTGGCCGCGATGATCTCCTCCAACGTGTGCGGGCCGGGCTCCAGGCCGACGTTCGTCATCCGCACCATCGGCAGCCGGGCCCACCCGTCGGCCCGTACGCTGCCGCCGTAGTCCAGGCTGGCCATGGCTGCGGAATCACGGCCGGCGAGCACACCCACCCAGCGGCCGTCCCGGACCGCGTCCCGCTTGACCGCCGGCGAGCCCTCGTCGTCGAAACCGAAGCTGCCCAGCGCCCCCGGGATGGTCGGGTCGATGGTGATGTTCATCAGCTCCGAGCCGTAGCGCAGCGAGCCGAGCTGGGCCAGATCCAGCCAGGACGTGCCGGCGAACGCCGCCTCCCAGCCGAGGATCCGGTCCAGTTCGATGGCGTGCCCGACCGACTCGTGGATCTGCAGGGCCAACTGCTCGCCGCCGAGGATCAGATCCGTCTCGCCGGCCGGGCAGAGCGGCGCGGTGAGCAGCGCCCGGGACTCCTCGGCGATCTGCGCGGCGTGCGCGGCCAGGTCCAGCGACTCGACCAGCTCCCACCCGGTGGTGCCGTACTGACCGCGGTAGCTCGGCCAGGACCGGCGCTGCGTCTCGTCGTCACCGATCGAGGTGGCCGAGATGCCGCCGCCGCACTCGCGGATGCGCTGGTCGATCCGGTGGCCCTCGCTGGAGACGAACCACTTCGTGGTGTCCCAGATCTGGTACAGGCCCTCGGCCAGGTCCGCGCCGTGCTCGGCCATCGTGCGGGTCGCGTCGACCAGCAGATCGCCCTTGTCGGAGAGGGGCACCCCGAGCGGGTCGATCTGACATCCGGAGGCCCAGCTCGCGGTGACCGCCTCGACCGGCACCAGGTCGACCGAAGGGCCCGGCACCCGCGCGCTCGCCATGGCGGTCCGCGTCGCGCGCCGGCCGGCGTCGCGGGCGGCGGCGTCCGACAGATCGGGTACGGCGTGGAAGCCCCAACTCGCCCCGACCAACGCTCGAACCCCGAGCCCGATGCTCTCGTCCTGGGTCAGCTCCTCCACGTCACCGTTGCGCGCGGTCATGGACTCGTAGCGGCGGTGCATCACCCGGGCGTCGGCGTACCGGGCGCCCGCGTCGAGGGCGGCCTGGACGGCGGCGCTGGCCGCGTCGAACTCGGTCATGGACCGACCCTAGGCCAGCCGACCGACCGCCGTCAGGGGAGCAGTTCCTCCGGCCGGATGCTGGCCTTCACCGGCTCAGTCAGCACCAGCAGCTCGCCCGGTCTGGTCACGGACTGCTCGGTGTAGTGACCGCCCCGCCGCCGGTACAGATGCGTGGTGCCGCTGTCCTGCTCCACCAGGAGATACCACTCGATGCCGGCTGCGGCGTAGTAGTGCATCTTGAGGACTTTGTCGGTGGACGCGTTGCTCGGCGAGATGATTTCGCATACCAGCCGTACGTCACCCGCCTCGACGTTGAGTTCGTCGAAGTCGATCGGGCTGGTGATGACGAGATCGGGGATCGGAATCCGTCCCGGCCTGAGTCGAACGTTCACCGCCTCCAGGACGTGCAGACCGGCTTCGCGAACCGGGGCTCGTAGCACCGCGCGTAGTTCGCCCGAGATGTTCTGGTGCCGGGGGGTGGGGGCTGGGGTCACGTGGAGGCTCCCGTCGAAGAGTTCGACGCGTTGCTGCGTCTCGCCGAGGGCGAGGTACTCCTCTTCGGTCCACGGGCCTTCGTGGTTGAACACCGCCGCGGTCATCGTCACCTCCACCTCGTGCCAGGGGCGTCCTCTGCCGGTTGCGGATCCAATGGTCGCACTTGTCGTGCGTTCGAGGCCATGAACGGGTGTGGATGGCGAGGTGACGGGGGTGCGGGGCCGATGCCGACTCGTTACGCTCGGGCCCGCTGACACACGCCGGCTTTGTAGCTTATTTTCACCCTCGGGACTTTGCTGTAAGTTCTCTTCGTCACTGAGGGAGGTGGCCGTGGACAGCTCGGAACCCTCGCCGTCCGGGGACCCGGACGACCGTCCCGCCGTGCCGGCGCAGCGCTCCGACCAGGACGCCTACCTGCGGGTGAATGACCTTCGGGTCCGGTTCGACACCGAGGACGGCGTGGTGCGCGCTGTCGACGGGGTGTCGTTCGCCGTCGGGCGGGGCCGCACCCTCGGCATCGTCGGTGAGTCCGGCTCCGGAAAGAGCGTCACGTCGCTGGCGATCCTCGGCCTGCACGACCCGAAACGGACCACCATCACCGGGGAGATCTCCGTGGGTGGCCGGCAGGTGGTCGGTCTCGGCGACGAGGAGGTACGCCGGCTGCGCGGCCGGGACATGGCGATGATCTTCCAGGATCCACTGTCGGCGCTGCACCCGTACTACACGGTGGGACGGCAGATCGCCGAGGCGTACCGGGTGCACCACCCGAAGGCCAACCGGCGCGAGGCCCGCCAGCGGGCGGTCGACATGTTGGACCGGGTCGGCATCCCGCAGCCGGCGCGCCGCTTCGACCAGTACCCGCACGAGTTCTCCGGCGGCATGCGCCAGCGGGCGATGATCGCGATGTCACTGGTCAACGACCCGGCCCTGCTGATCGCCGACGAGCCGACCACCGCGTTGGACGTCACAGTCCAGGCGCAGATCCTGGACCTGCTCGCCGACCTCCAGGCCGAGTTCCACTCCGCGATCATCCTGATCACCCACGACCTCGGCGTGGTCGGCCAGGTCGCCGACGACGTGCTGGTCATGTACGGCGGGCGGGCGGTCGAGCGGGGCAGCGTCGAGCAGGTGCTCCGGGCGCCGCAGCATCCGTACACCTGGGGGTTGCTCTCCAGCGTGCCGTCGCTGCACGGCGACGCGGACGCGGACCTGGTGCCCATCCCCGGCAACCCGCCCAGTCTGATCAACCTGCCGCCGGGCTGCGCGTTCCACCCACGCTGCCGGTACGCGGACCGCGCCGGCAGCCGCTCCCGCACCGAGGTCCCCGAGCTGCGCCCGGCGGGGGAGGGTGAATCGGCCGGTCACCTGGTCGCCTGCCACCTGAGCGCCGAGGAGCGCGCCGCGTTCTACGCCGAGGACGTCGCACGAGTGGGGGTGGCTGTGTGAGGGCGAGGAACGCAGCGCAGCGGAGTACCGCAGTCCCGAACGGAGGACCGTGGAGATGACCGATGAACCACTGCTGCGGGTACGCGGCCTGAGCAAGCACTTCCCGGTACGCCAGGGGCTGCGCGCCACCGGTCTGGTGCGGGCGGTCGACGGGCTCGACTTCGACGTGCGCCCGGGCGAGACGCTCGGCCTGGTGGGGGAGTCGGGCTGCGGCAAGACCACCACCGGTCGGATGCTGGTGCGGCTGCTGCAGCCGACGAGCGGCAGCATCGAGTTTGACGGGCGGGACATCACGCACGCCGGCCGCCGCGAGTTGCGCCCGCTGCGCCAGGAACTGCAGATCATCTTCCAGGACCCGTACGCCTCGCTGAACCCTCGGCACACAGTGGGCCGGATCGTGGCGATGCCGCTGCAGGTCAACGGGATCAAGCCGCCGGGTGGGGTCAAGGCCCGGGTGCAGGAGTTGTTGGAGCTTGTCGGGCTGAACCCGGAGCACTACAACAGGTACCCGCACGAGTTCTCCGGTGGTCAACGCCAGCGCATCGGCATCGCCCGCGCGTTGGCCCTGCGGCCGAAGCTGATCGTGGCGGACGAGCCGGTGAGCGCGCTGGACGTCTCGATCCAGGCGCAGGTCGTCAACCTGCTGCGTGACCTGCAACGGGAGCTTGGTCTGGCCTTCGTGTTCATCGCGCACGACCTGGCCGTGGTCCGGCACTTCTGCCAGCGGGTCGCTGTCATGTACCTGGGTCGGATCGTGGAGATCGGCGACCGGGCGGACATCTACGAGCGCCCGCAGCACCCGTACACCAGGGCGTTGCTCTCGGCGATTCCGGACGTCACCCAGCTCGGCCCGGCGGGTCGGATCCGGCTGACCGGTGACGTGCCCACCCCACTGGACCCGCCGTCGGGCTGCCGGTTCCGTACCCGCTGCTGGAAGGCGCAGGACATCTGCGCCGCCGAGGAACCCGCGCTGGTCCCGCGCGATGGCGGCAACCAGGCCACCGCGTGTCATTTCCCCGAAGGGGAAGCGGCCAGCATGGGCCCCGAAGGGGAAGCGGCCAGCATGGGCCCCGAAGGGGAAGCGGCCAGCATGGGCCCCGAAGGGGAAGCGGCCAGCACGGGCCCCGAAGGGGAAGCGGCCAGCACGGGCCCGGAGTCGACTGCCCAGGTCACCGAGGAGGTGTCGTCGTGAGTCTCTCCCCGGTGGAGGGTGTGGCGCTGGCCGAGATCGAGTCCGGCACGGACCCGGGAGGGCCCGCCGTGAAGGGCGTCGTCGGCCGTTCGCCCGGCCAGCTCGCCTGGCTGCGGCTGCGCCGCGACCGGACGGCGATGGTCAGCGGCGTACTCCTGATCTTCTTCCTGCTGTTGGGGTTGGCCGCCCCGCTGATCGAGATGGTCTACGGGATCGGCCCGCGGGAGCAGTTCCAGAACATGCTGGACGGCTTCGGCATGCCGCTGGGGTACGCCGGCGGGGTGAGCGGTGAGCACTGGTTCGGTCTGGAGCCGGGGCTGGGCCGGGACATCTTCATCCGGCTGATCTACGGGCTGCGTACCTCGCTGTTCATCGCGTTCGCGGCGGCCCTGATCACCGCGACGATCGGGATCGTGCTGGGCGCGCTCGCCGGCTACCTCGGCGGCTGGCTCGACGCGGTGATCAACTGGATCACCGACCTGACCCTGGCCATGCCCTTCCTGATCATCGCGCTGGCGCTGACGCCCACCATCACGCTGCGCTTCTACGGTGAGCGGGGGCAGGTGTCGTCCGCCTTCGGGGTGGGGGTGCTGATCGCCGTCTTCGCCATCTTCGGCTGGACCAGCACGGCCCGGCTGGTCCGCGGGCAGGTGATCGCGCTGCGCGAGCGGGAGTTCGTGGAGGCGGCCCGGGCCAGCGGGGCCGGGCTGGGGCACATGCTCTTCCGGCAGCTGCTGCCGAACATCTGGGCGCCGATCCTGGTGTCGTTCTCCCTGGCGGTGCCGCAGTTCATCACCAGCGAGGCGGCGCTGTCGTTCATCGGCGTCGGCCTCAGCGACGAGACGCCCAGCTTCGGCCGAATGATCTACCGCAGTCTGGACTTCCTCCAGACCGACCCGGCGTACGTGTTCTTCCCGGGCATCACGATCTTCGCGCTGGTGTTCGCCTTCAACCTCTTCGGCGACGCGTTGCGGGACGCGCTCGACCCGAAGTCGTCCCGGTAGGGGTCAAGATCATGGCGCGATTTCTGCTCAAGCGACTCTTCTCCGCCACGCTGACCCTCTTCGCGGTGAGCGTGTTGACCTTCCTGATGTTCTTCGCCCTGCCGCGCGACCCGGTCAGCAGCATCTGCTCGAAGAACTGCAACCCGGAGCGGCTGGAGCGGGTCCGCGACGACCTGGGCCTCAACGACCCGCTGATCAGCCAGTACGCCGGTTACATGAAGGGCATCGTGACCGGTCGGGACCTGGGCAGCGCCCAGGGCGGCCGGTGCGATGCGCCCTGCCTGGGCTGGTCGTACGTCACCAACGAGGCCGTCTCGGACACCATCGCCCGGGTGTTGCCGGTGACGCTGAGCATCGTGATCCCGGCGGCCATCCTCTGGTTGCTGCTCGGCGTGGGGCTCGGCATGGTGTCCGCGCTGCGCCGGGGCACCTGGCTGGACCGGCTGGCGATCGGCTTCTCGCTGACCGGCGCCTCGTTGCAGCTGTACTTCGTGGGCGCGGTGCTGCTGCTGGTGTTCGTCTACAACCTGCGGCTGTTGCCGGTGCCGAGCTACACCTCCCTCTTCGACAACCCGGCGAAGTGGGCCAGCGGGTTGGTGCTGGCCTGGGTGGCGATGGCCTTCCTCTTCTCGGCCATCTACGCCCGGTTGTCGCGGGCGCAGATGTTGGAGACGCTGTCGGAGGACTTCGTCCGGACCGCGCGGGCCAAGGGCCTGGCCAAACCCACTGTGTACGGGCGACACGCGCTGCGCGCGGCGATCACCCCGGTGGTGACCATCGCCGGGCTGGACGTGGGCGGGGCGCTGGGCGGGACGGTGATCACCGAGACGACGTTCGGCATCCAGGGGCTGGGGCGGACGGCGGTGGACGCGGTGCGGTCGGGCGATCTACCCACCATCATGGCCACAGTGCTGATCTCCGCGGTCTTCGTGGTGCTGGCGAACGTGCTGGTGGACCTGCTCTACGCGGCCATCGACCCTCGGGTGCGGCTGCGCTGACCTGTCGATGTCCAGCCTGTGACCGACGGCTGGGCTGTGGCGAAATTTATCGACAACTGTTACACAACTCGTAGGTTTTCTTCCTTACGATCCTCGGGACGTCGGCGGTTCTCGCCCCGACGAACCGCACGGCACATGGGTGAAGGGGGTACTTCATGAGACCACGCGTGGCGGTTGCCGCAGGCGGCGCGATCGCTCTGGTTGTGGCATTGGGTGCGTGCTCGAAGAACACGGGCGAGGGCACCACCGTGGACAACGAACGGCAGCAGACCGGGGTCATCGCGACCGACCCCAAGGACTCGCAGGGGCCGGCGGCCGAGGTGAGCGGCGCTGCGAAGGGCGGCACCTTCACCATCATCCGGGAGTCGCCGATCTCCCACCTCGACCCGCAGCGGACGTACTCGTTCGCCGGTCTGATGACCAACCCGCTCTTCGCCCGCTACCTGACCACCTGGAAGGACGACGGCAAGGGCGGCCTGGTCCTGGTGGGCGACCTGGCCGAGACGCCGGGCAAGAACGTCAACAACGACTGCAAGGTCTGGGAATTCACCGTCAAGGACGGGGTGAAGTTCGAGGACGGCCGGCCGATCACCTCCAAGGAGATCGCGTACGGCATCGCCCGGTCCTTCGACCCGGACCTGTCCGGCGGCCCGACCTACATCCAGGAGTGGCTGGCCGACACCCCACAGTTCGACACCAAGTGGGACTTCAAGAAGAACAAGACGTCACTGCCGCCCGGCCTGAGCACGCCGGACGCCAAAACGCTGCGCTTCGAGTTCGCCAAGCCCCGCTGTGACCTGCCGTTCGCGGTCTCGCTGCCGACCACCGCGCCGCTGCCGGCCGACAAGGACACCGGCGTCGACCTGGACAAGCAGCCGTTCTCGTCCGGCCCGTACAAGGTCGCCAAGAACCAGGTGGGCGTGCAGATCACGCTGGACCGCAACACCAACTGGGACCCGAACACCGACCCGGTCCGGCACCAGTACCCGGACCAGTTCGTCTGGAGCTTCGGCCCGACCGCGGACGCCGCCAACAACCGGGTGATCGCCGACAACGGCGCCGACCAGAGCGCGCTCGCCTTCAACACCGTGCCCGCCTCGCTGGTCGCCAAGGTCGCCGGGGACGCCGCCCTCAAGTCACGGACGATCCTCTCGCCGACCCCGAGCGCCAACCAGCTGGTCATCAACAACCAGCGGGTCACCGACCTGAAGGTGCGACAGGCGCTCAACTACGCCATCGACCGCGAGGGCCTCATCAAGGCCATGGGCGGGCAGACCGTCGCCGCGCCGCTGACCACGCTGATGCCGCCGGCCACCATCGGCTACAAGGCGTACGACACGTACCCGGCGGGTGCCAACGGCAACCTCGACAAGGTCAAGGAACTGCTCGGCGGGAAGACGCCGGAGCTGGTCCTCGGTGTCGCCGACAACTCCGTCGAGCAGCAGCAGGGCGCCCAGCTCAAGGCGAACCTGGAGCGAGCCGGCTTCAAGATCACGCTGCGGAACATCTCCGACGACGCGAAGCTCGACGAGATCAAGAAGAAGAACAACCCCTGGGACCTGTACATCGGTAACTGGGCGGCGGACTGGCCGAGCGGCGCCTCGATCCTGCCGGTGCTCTACGACGGCCGCACCATCAAGGCCGAGGGCAACAGCAACCAGGCCTACTTCAACGACCCGGCGATCAACACCGAGATGGACCGCATCTCGGCGCTGCCCGCAGCCGAGCAGGGCCCGGAGTGGGCCAAGCTCGACGAGCGGATCATGAAGGAGCACGCGCCGGTGGTGCCGCTCTTCGTCGACGTGGCCTACAACGTGCACGGGTCCAAGGCCGGCGGGATCTTCATCTCCAGCGTCTTCGGCTACCCGTCGTTCGTGAACGCGCACGTCAAGCCGTAAGTCACACCGCAGACCAGAAGGGTCCCCTCCCGACAGCGCCGTCGGGAGGGGACCCTCCTGTCTTCGCGCCGGCCGGCTCACCCTGGGTCGGATGGCTGGTCGCCGTTTGTCCGGTCGATCGCTCTCGGGTCGCCGAGGCGCCTCCAGCTTCAGATCTTGGACACTTTCCGTTCCGTGGGCGGGCTCAACTGGTGGTTGCAACACCCTTCCGTGATCTTCGTTGGGGTGGTTATGGCGTTGAGGTTGAGCCCGCTGGAGCGGGAGCAGATCG
>NZ_JBEXGE010000055.1:0-26250 GCF_040607155.1 Micromonospora sp. NPDC005324
GGCGGGCTCGTCGGCTGGCTCGTCAACACGGTGGCCAGCGCGATCCTCGGGCTGATCGTCGGAGCGCTGGTCGTGGTGGTCATGACTCTCACGCTGCACCGCCGTAAATCCAAGGCTGCGGCTGCGACTGCGGCGGGCCCGACTCGTACTGACGGCACCATCCCCGCGCCGGCGAGCCGTGCAACGCAGCGTCGCGACGCTCCTGCGGACCGGGCGCCACGCGGATGACCGGAGCATCTTCGCAACTCGACCGAGCGGTCAGGCGTTCTGGTGCTGAACCGCGCTTGGTGCTTCAGCCGCACCCGGTGGAGTCGTAGTCTTCGCTGGTAGTCAGCCACGCCTGCTCCGGTGTCTAGGCACGGTACGGCCCTGCCGCAGTGCCGCGCTGCGGACCGTTCCACCCAGTCGCGACGGGCGGCATGTGGCTCTTCCGCGCAACGGTGAGCCGCGATCGCTTCCATCGGGGCTCCTGATTGCCGTCGGACGGCCGGGTCGCGGCGTCGCCGGAGATGCCGGGGAGTGGGTGGCGCGGCTACTCACCATCGGGGACCAGGATCCGTTCGAACTCGACCCGCCCACGCCCCGGACCGTACACCACCATGTCGTCGTAGGCTTTCAACTGTCCCTGGGGCGTGAAGTGCAGCAATGACATGGCGAAGTGCTGGTCGTTCGCATTCAGCTGCCGTACGCCACCCCCGCCGGATCGACCTTGCCGCAGCAGCAGTGTGTCATCGTCGATCGCTGTCACGCTTCGACCTGACCGTGAGCCGGACAGGACGACCGGGGTCGTGGCCGCCACTGCCGTGGCGCTCTCCGGTTCGTGGAACACGGCCAGGTTCACGCCCAGGGGATTGCTCGCGTTGTGGGCGACGATCTGGTCGTTCACCGCCTTCGCTCCAGCCTCAACGGCGGCACGGTCGGTGGCGCTCAACTCCGCCGTCGTCACCGGCGACCGCAACGGGCTCGGCCCACCGATCACCCGCAGTGGTCCTAGTTCGACGACCTCACCGTCGAGGACGGTGGCGTTCTCTACGCTGTCGACCGCGAGGCTCGTGCTGGTGGAGTCCTGATCCCCTCTCACCCAGAGGTACGGGACCTTGAAGGTCGAGATCTGCGCCTCCAGTATCCGGTTCTCCAGGTTGCTACCCAGCGCTGTGGTGTTGCCGGAGTCGATCACGGCTGACACGTGGTACTGCGCCGCCACCTCGTGCAGTACCGACCAGGCCAGAGGGTTCGATCCGATGTCGTTGACATGCAGCACGATGAAGTCGCCGCCGGCTGTGCCCACGTCGGGCACCGTGACAACGCGGTCGTAGACGGCAGTCGCCGCCAACAGAAATTCGGTGAGGTTGTCGCCGAGCTCGGAGTAGCTCGATGTCGTGGTCCGTGCCTCCTGCACGACGTTCGGAGCCTGCGTGAGTAGCCCGCTGTATCTCAGCGGCCCCTCAATGCTCTGCGGCCGGATCGTCGCGAGCGCCACGCCAAAGCTGCCCACAATGATCATCATTGAGAGCGCTCCGCTCCAGGCGACACGTCTGGTGTCGCGGATGGCGAGGGCCGACAGCACCAGGCCCGAGAGGATGGCCGCGCCGACCGCCCGGAATGCGGCGCGTATCGCCGCATCTCGCAGGTCGTCCCCCACCCGGAACGCGAAGTAGTTCAGCGCGTCAGGATTTTCGAGCAGTTGAGCGGCCCTTTCCCGGTCGATCCCCACGATCACCGCCCGGAGGTGCAGCGGTCCATCGTGCGAGTCGGCGACCTGCACCGCCCCCAGTGGTGGCACCTGAAGTTCGGTGCCACCGTCGAGCGAGAGACTGAAGAGGAACTCGACTTCGAGCGGGCCGATCCTGGCGTCAGACTTGGCCAGGGTGGCGAGCCCGATCATGACCCCCGTCAGTGCCACGATCAGCACGGAGGTGCCGATCGCCGCGAGCCGCAGGGCGTCTCGGCGTCGGATCCCGGCCAGATGACCCGGCGCCCGCCGCAGGGCGCGGCTCGCAAGGGCCGCGCGCCTGGCGAGAAACTCAAGGGGGCGCGAGCGCGCAGTCATCCGATTTCCTTTCGGGCCGCCCGGTAATGGTGCCGCCACAGCCTGGCCAGGCTCCGCCATGGACCAAGTTCGAAACCCATCAGTAGCAGCGACAACGCGCCGCCCAGGCCGACGCCGGTGAGGAAGATGCGTGATTGTCCCGACTGCTCCGCCGACCGGTTGACGTAACTCAGCCGGATGAGGATCGGCTCCACCGATTCCTCTACCTGCCACTTGAGGACATCCGGGTCCTGAGGTACGGGGGCGACGTAATCGACGCGGGCGTCCGCTGGTACCCGGTTGGTCATCTCCTGTTCGAGCACGCCCCCGCCGGCCGGGTGCAGCAGTTCGAGCGAGTGTCGAGTGGCGACCGGGCGACCCACACTGGCCCTTCTGCCCTCGGCGAGATCCGTCGCCGTGATGAGGTCCGCGGCCAACTCCTTCGCACCAGCCGTCCGGTTCAGCCCGTTGTTCACCCGAGCCGGCATGATCGCGGGCAGTCCGTACGTCGACCGCGCCCCGTTCACGGTGTGCGCTGTGCCCTGGAGCATCCGGCCGGCGAGGCGGATCGTCAGTCGCCTGCCGTCGAAGGTGTACCAGGGCAGCGATGGGCGGGGTCCCGAAGCGCACCAGCCATACCGGTCAGGCTGATACGTGTTGGCGGCGTCGCGGGCGGCTCCGCGATGACGATGGCCTGGCGAACGCCGGTCGTGCTCTGAGCGTGGTGGAACCATGGCACGGTCGACGGCTGGTAGCGGTTGGTGGGTACGGGCGCGGCGATCGACACGCGCATCGGGCTGACGAACTCGAGGGCCACCACCGGCGGCTTGGCGAGGTGGACCGGCGACGTCACGGTGAAGGTGAAGATGAACGGGGCGAGCGACTCCGTGTCGGCCTGGAGCAGCCGCAACTCGGTTGTCGTGGCGAACGACTCGGTCGGGACGTAAACCTGGATCGCGCCGACCCTGCTGAGAGCGCCAAGTGGACGGTAGATCGGAACGAGCGAGGCGTCATAGACCCGCCAGGACCAGATGCTCAGCCCGCTGCCCAGCATCAGGCAGAGCAGTGCGGTGGCAAGGCGGGGCCACATCGATCCGATGGGCTCCTCGTCGCTGGTGGCGGGCATCCGACTCCCCTCCGCAGTGGGAGTCATCCTAGTGCCGACGGGACGGCCCGGGCGCCGACCAAGAGCTGTGGCCGGCAGCACCGATGCCCGCTCACACGTGCGGGCGTTGATCTCGTGCCGGAATCCCTCCATTGTGGGGCGACGATGCCATTCGACGCCGTCGGCGGGTTCGCCCTCAGCTCAACGTGAAGGTCGCGTCGTCGACGTCGAAGGCCGTGGCGCCGTTGCTGGCTGTCTCGCTGGCGACGAAGCTGACCGTCGCGATGCGCTCGGTCGCCGCCGTCCCGGTCGACATGCTGTACTGCCGCCACTGCGACCCGCCGTCGAAGGCCAGCGAGAACCTCGGCCATCTGGCTCATTACGGCGCGGACACCACACCGCTGAAGACTCTCATCCACGCGATCACGGCCATCCAACGCGACGAGGCTCCGACAGATGCCCCGCTCAAGCCGGGTGACGAAGTGCGACTTGTGGGTGAGGTGCCAGAGAGTCTTGCCGACTACGACGAGATGTGGCTGCGCGACATTATGTTCGTCGTCCGCTACGTCGGTAGGAATGCGATGGTGCACGTGCAGCCGGACCTGACCGAGGATTACGTGATCGCGACGGTGCCGGCCGCTAGATGGAGCCCATGCGAAGGAAAGCACTCCGTAGCATCGCCGCATCCACTCAGGTACGGCTGTCGTCCATACGTCCGGTAGATACGTCGGCGAACAATCAACACCGGAGAACGCTCACGGCGACGCGTACCCACCCACGTCCGCTTCTGCCGCCGATCGGGCGCTACGTGGCGTCATCACGATCGCGCGAAGCCGGTGCCGGTCATGCCGGTGTGTGGTGCTCCTCGTCATGCTCACCGGGCAGTGTTGGCGTGGGGGAGCTTCAATCCTCTTCTTCGTAATCGCTGGCGGGCCGCAGGGCCTGCACAAAGGACATGAAGCTCGGTGCCAGCACCGTGATTCGGTAGTCCCACTCTTGGTCGACGTGGACTACTCGCGCTTCACCGTCGGGGCCGCTTTCGCGGAAGGCAATCATGTCGTGTCCAGCGGATGGGCAGGTGGCAACATACATGCCGATCGGTGGGTAGCCCCATTCCTCGATCCAGAATCGGCTGCCGGCCTCGCCTGCCAACGAGTATCGCTTCTCCCGTCCGATCCCCATGATCCCGTCCACGGCGACATGAGTGTCGGCCCACGTGGTCGGGCTCGGCACCGGACAACACGTGTGGTGCGGCATCCCGCCGTTATGCGACCGCATCAACGCCGGTTCGACACCGTAAGCCGCCGGAGTCATCGAACCGATCGTCAGGTGACACCGCCTGTCAGGCGTCGGGATCAGGCAGCGCATCCGGCCGCCGCCCACGTCGTGACTCTGCGCCGCGGATGGCGGTTACGCCGTCGACGGCGTTGCGTGGCGAGCAAGCATGAGGGTGCGCGGAAACGAGATCAAATGGGTTGATGCCGGCGTCGAGGTGGATGTGTGCGCCGTCCGGTACTGGAGTCTGCCAACGCCAGGCACACTCGTACGAGGTCCCGTCGACCCGACCCCACGGGCAACGTTCTGAGTTGACATGGTTCACCGATGGCCGGGTTCCTGCCATCCGGGCCATCGCCAGCTGTCGGCCTCAGGCCAGGTCGCCACGAGCCCGGCGGAGAGTACACCGCCGAATGCCACGGTTCCCTCGTGGGATGCGTAGGCAATCCAATCGTGATGCTCGTCGATCCAGAGACCCTCTGGCCCCGTGTACCTGGGGGCGACGATCTCCACATCCAACAGGTAGTCGGCCCCATACTCGCGCAACTCGACTACACGCCGCCGGCCCAGCTCTCGCAGCACTCGGCGAACCTGATCAACGCCGTCGCCCTCCCACATCGACTCCCCAGTCAGGACCAGCACGTCGTGCGGAACCGAACTACTCAGCAACGGGTGCCACCAGCCGTTCTGCACACCCCATCGCCGTTGCAGCGACGTCCGCCAGGCTGATGACTCCTCGGGCGTCAGCACGCGCCGGTACAGGACCGGGTCGGCGCGGAAATCGATCTGCGCCGTCCAGTGCTGCACCTCTGCAGCGAACAGCCGGCGCTCTTCGGCCATGGCCCGTGCTTGGACCTCGTCGTACGGGGGCTCGGTGAAGGGGGAGTTCGCACTCTCGGCAGCCGTGAGCATCATGCTGGCCACCACGTCACCGCTGGGAAGCCGGTCCGGATCGAGCCGCTCCACCTCTACGAGGATGGCGTCCACGACGTTGTAGCGTGGGAAGATCTCCTTCGCGTGGGTGGTGTAGTGGTACCCATCGGCTTGGCGGCCACTGTTGGGCAGCCGACCATACTCGCCCTGGAGTTCCTCGTATCGCCTCGTCAGATACCGGCGTGATGCCCAGTGCAACGTTGTGGCATCCACGCATACATCCTCTCCGGTCAGTCCACGGCGCTTCAGAGGTGCACGGATCTGGCCGCGATCCGCCGCCTCTGCAGCCGAACTCTGGGGCCTCGGTTGAGCCGTTTCGGGAGCCCGCTCACGATGAGCGGGCTCCCCGGAGCCTGGCCCGGCTCGAACGGTGCTGCCATCCCTAAGTCAGTGACGTGCGGTACCGGCGCCGCACGTTGGGCAGGCCGGCCTCCGAGGCTAGTGCGTCCAAGCCCGGGTACGGGAGTCTCTCGCGTGCGTGCGTGCATCTCATCGAGTCCGAGCAGGCCCAGTTGCGGTCACCTGGTTTAGGCCCTGACCCTCGCCGCGCACCTGCTCAGCTCTTCCAGACCGCAGCTCTTCGTGTCCGCACGCTGCAGGCCGGCGGCGTGAACCGCGACGGGGTGAAGTGGCCTTCGCAGAGCGGTCGTGTTGGCCGCCGTCCCCTGTCCCGGCCCCGGGGTCGCCGCGCCGGATGTCTCATGCGGCATCACGTTCGAGGCCGTACGCAGGCCGCCGTAAACAGCGGCCCGGGACGGACAGACCAGGGCTCAGTCGAGCAGATACCTGGCAGGGACCGTGTCGGTGAGCCAGACGTCGTTGGCGCTGCGGTGGAACACGTGCCCGTCGGCGGCCATCGCCGCCGCGTCGATGGTGAGGATCACGGCCCGACCGGCCCGTCGGGCGCCGACCCGGTGGGCGGTCTCGGTGTCGGTGGAGAGATGGACGTGGTGCCGTCCGCCGCGGTGCAGGCCGGTGGCCCGGATCGACTCCAGCGCACTGGCGCTGGTGCCGTGATAGAGCCGCTCCGGTGGGGTCACCGGGGGTAGCCCGAGGTTGACCGGGACTGAGTGGCCCTGGTTGGCCCGGATCCGCAGCACCCCGTCGGTGCCGGGCTCGACAGCGAACCGCTGCTTGTCGTTGCTGGCGACGACCGCGTCCAGCTCGGCCCGCTCGATCCGTAGGGCGGTGAGCAGAGCGTCGACGGGAGTCCAGCCGGCCGGGTCGAGCACCAGGCCGGCCCTGTCGGGATCGTGCCGGAGTGCCTTTGACATCCGTTTGCTCAACTTCACCAGGTGCTCGCGCTCCACTGTGGCATTGTGGTCGATCCCCGTCGCTCGAGTCGAGAGGTTTCCGACGACGCCGAACCCGGAGTTGTCTCTGGTGGGCCTGCGCCGCTGCTCCCAGGATGGCTGCCGCCGGCCGGTGCCACGGCTCGCCTGATGCCACGCCTGTAGGCCCTCTGCAGATCGACGAGAAGGGTTGCGGGTGAGCTTGCTGGAGTCCGCTGCGGTTCGGTCATCTGAGACACCGATCCCAGGGGCAACTCCCTGGCCGGCCAGTTCAGGATGGTGACCTCTTCGGCGTCCCGAAGAGGTCAGCCAGAGTGCTCCCGGTCGTCAGTCGGGCGGCGTCCGCTCATGCCGGTGAGCGGATGTCGAGTGACCGGCGAGGGGATCCGCTACGTCGGCGTGACTGCTCGGTGGAGCAGGTCGTGGTGGTCCTGGGTCCAGTCGTAAGCCGTGTGTACGGCTTCGGCCGCTCCCGAGTCGCGGAGCCGGATCATCGCTGGCTCGCCGGCCTCGGCTGCAGCTTCAATGCCACGCCAGCACCGGTCCTGCCACCACATGATCGTGTCGACCAGGACGGACCGGTCCTCCAGCCCGTAGGCGTCGGCGATGACGCGGACCAGCTTCGCTGCCGTGGGGGCGTTCTGGACGGCGGGACCGAGCCCGACGTATTGCCAGCAGACGTGTGCGACGTCGTGGACTCGCGCGCCCGGTGCAGCGATGTCCCAGTCGATGAAAGCCACGGGCAGTATCTGCCGGGCAGTGCCACGGTAGACAGTGTTTCTCGGCGACAAGTCGTTGTGGCACACCACCTCGTGGCCGCCGGCAAGATCCGTTCCGGCAGTCAGATCGTGGAAGCGCCGGACCTGCCGGGCGACTGCGGCGAGGCTCTGTTCCGATCGTATGGACGGTGGCGCGTGGCTCTGCAGCCATGGCACCTCGCCGTCGATGAAGCTGAGCATTTCCCGGCCCTGGTGGTCCGTACCGAGGAACCGTGGTGCACCAGTCCATTGGTGCTGCTCGAAGTGGCGTAGCAGGCGGCGGACGAAGTCCGGGTCGCGCGGTGGTGACTTTCGTACAGTCTCGCCGACCAGCACGACGTCGCTGACGAAACCTCCGGCCAACGGCTGCTCTGCCGGGTCGGACGGAAACGGCCCTGCCTCGTGCGGATTCGCCACGTTGCCGCCCTGATTTTTCGATTGATCGAAGCTGGAGACACCGTATCGCGGACGTGTGCCGGCATGAGGTTCCGGCAGGTGCTCCCCGGTGACCGGCGCGTTGCCCCGGTGGCCGATGTACCTGGTGACCGCCTCCGGTGAACAGTTCAGCGTCGGGCTAGCAGGCATCGTGGGGCCCTTCAGGCACTTTCGCCAAACGGGCGGTGGTTCGCCCAGCGCCGAGACGAGCAGTGGTGGATCCGTGACCTGACCGGGACCACGGAACGGGCAGTCCCGCCCGGGTACGAGTTGCGTCAGTGGTCGACCGACGGGCGATCGTTGCTGCTGGGGCAACCTTCCGGTGCTGATGAGGCGTACGCAGCGATCACCCTGCCCGGCGGGGAGGTGCGCCCTCTGGCGTTACGCGGGACGCCGGGCCGCCGGATGCTGGCATTCCTCGATGGGCGTGAGCTCGTCACGGCAGAGGTCAAGGTCGGTTTGAACGCGCGACCGCGCCGCCAGCTCACCATCGCGATTCGGGACGTCAACGGCGGTAGTGCCCGCTCGGTGTCGCTGGCCACGACCCATCAGGTCGGCCCCGGAGATATCCGCAACGCATTCGCCCCGCTCGTACGCGGTAGCGGCGATCCGCCGACGGCGTGGGCTTTGGTGACCCCGCAGGAGGAGCTCCCGGCGGGCAAGCCGGCGAGGAAGCCGACGGTGCCCCCAATGACGTTGATAGGGGTCGATTTGCGCTCCGGTCGATCGGCCGGCCGGATCGACCTCGTGGTGCTCCGGGGTGGCAGGGCTGAGACTTTCCTAGGTCTCGCCGGTACCGAGGTCATCCTGCAAGACTTGGCAGTGGGTGCCGGTGAGCTGGTCGCCGTCAATCCGGTCACCGGCCAGCGTCGGGTGCTGACATCGCTGCCCCACCGTACGCGGGTGATACTCCCCGGCGGCTAAGGGCCAGAGAGTGAGCCAGTGGGCGCGTCCGGTGCTGGAGCGCTGTCACGAACGGCCCGACCCGGTCATCGGCACAGCCGGCGTTGAGCACTAACCACGAACTGGGCGCCATCGCTGCCACCGGCCACGGCGGTGATGACCCATCAGTGACCGCGGGAACCTCGATGACCGCTTCCATGCTGATCACCGCGGTATTCAACCCGATGCAAGGGACGCGGTGCCGGGCCCGGATAGGGGAGCAGCAGGGGTGCCCTGAACGCCAACTCAGGCAACCCTCGAACCGGCTGATTGCCACCGGTGCCGTGTCCGCGGCGGTGCGTCGATCGCGCGGCCAGCTCAGCGATCGGAGGTTGGCGTCGAGGTAGTGGCTTCGGACTTGTGGGCGCGACGCACGACCCGTCGAGAGGGGGACGTTCGTGGCGTTCGCGACTGCGTTCCGGTGGAGGGGCGAGCCGCGGAGCTCAGGCCGGAGGCTACTCCGCGGGCAGGTGCAGGTGTTGGAGGTCCTCGGGTACCGGTTGGCCCGGCCGGTAGACCAGCAGCGGGGGCTGGCTGTCCGTGTCGGCGCGGGCCGCGGGGGCATCGGCCAGCGAGAACTGGTCTCGGAGTCGGCCGAAGAAGTCGTCGACGTCGGCGACGATGAGCTTCGCGCGGCGTCGGGCGGGGTAGACGGCGACCCAGTCGCCGGGGTCGAGGATTCCGTGTACGCGCCCGTCGACGACGACGGCGACCTGACCCGATCGTGGAAGCACTTGCACACCCACGGGTTCGTCCGGGGCGGTGACCATGCTGCGGTTGAACGCCATGTGGGGGGCGACCGGGGTGAAGACGAGGGCGTTGAGGCGCGGCGAGAGGACGGGTCCGCCTGCGGCGAAGGAGTACGCGGTGGAGCCGGTCGGTGAGGCGACCATGACGCCGTCGGCGGAGTAGGTGGCGAACAGCCGCCCGGACAGGTACACCGCCACGCTGGTCTGCCGGTCTCGGCCGAGTTTCTCGAACACGACGTCGTTGAGGGCGCTCAGGCCCAACGGGACACCCCAACCCACCTCGTCGGGCGTGCTCGGACGGGGAAGGGGCGGAACGGGATCGGGACCGCGGCCGTAGCGCAGCAGGGTCCGAAGCTCCGGTGGGACCTGTAGCGGGCGCGACGCCCGCAGGGTGAGCAGCATGCGCTCCTGGATGGGTGCGCGGCCGGCCAGGGCCGCGCCCAGCACCCTCGGCAGGTCCGTCGCGGCGAACGGGGTGAGAAAGCCGACCCGGCCGGCCTTCACGCCCAGAACCGGTACGTCGGCCTCGACGGCGACGGCCAGTCCGCGCAGAAGGGTCCCGTCGCCGCCGATGGTGACGACGAGTTGGGGGCGCTGCGTCATGCCGGCCAGCACCTCGGCCGGGCTCTGCTCGTCCTGCCAGACATCCAACGTCTGCGACGCCGCGCCGTGCTCGGCGCAGATCCGCGACACCATGTCCGCCGTCTCGGCGGCCTGCGGCCTGGTCGGGTGTACGACGACGGCAACGAGCATCCGACTCTCCACGTCCCCTTGGTTCTCGGGTCCTGCTGACGATCAACACTGCGGCCATACTCTACGTACAAGGTTCTGGCAAGTAGGGGTGATCGCAGGTTGCGGCTGGACAACCCGGTCCACGTGCGACGCCGGTTTACCCTTTGGGTGTGTCCGAAGACACCAGGCAGAGCGCCACCGCGGAACCGGCACGGCAGCGGTTCGTGGTTTGCGGAGACGGTGCGTTGGCTCGTCGTCTGGTCACTGAGCTGGCAGACCGCTACGGTGTCGCGGTCACCGTGGTCCGACCGGTGAGCGACAACCACGCACCTGACCTTGCCGACCTCGCCGCGGAGTTCACGGTGGAGGAGGAGGGACAGCCGGAGATCATCACTGCGCGGCGCCTGACCGGGGAGGTGCTCGATCAGGCTGGGGTCCGGGAGGCCGCCGCCGTGGCGTTCGTCGGTGTCGACGATGTGACGAACGTGGATGCCGCCATGATCACCCGGGAGTTGGCCCCGGAGGTCCGGCTCGTGGTTCGACTCTTCAACCCCGTGCTCGGCGAGGGCGTTGCCGCGATGCTCGGGGACTGCGCCGTGCTCTCCGGATCGGAGATTGCCGCACCGGCGTTCGTCGCCGCCACGCTCGGAGACGCCACGCCGACATACCTGCGGCTGCCCGAGGGCGAGCTACTGCGTACTGCGATGCGCAGTGACGTCGACCCGGCCGGGGCGGATGTGGTCTGCGGCCTGGCCCGCACGACCGGCCCTGAGCCGGTTGTCCTTCCGGCGGACCAGGAGTCGGCCGACCTGGTGCTGCTCCGCGCCTATGGGCGGCCCCGCGTGAAACCTCTGCGACGTCGGCCGCGCCTGTTCCGGGCCCTCGGACTGGTGTTCAGCCGCAATCTGCGACTGGCGTTGGCCGGCACGGCCGCGTTGCTCACCGCCGCCAGCGTCCTGCTGGCGTACACCCGCGGCGTGAACCTCGCGGAGGCCGCCTACCTGACGCTGCTGACCACGATGGGAGCCGCCGAGGCCGACGCGACCGCACCGCTCACCGAAAAGGTGACCGCGGTGGTACTGGTGACCACCGGGGTGGCGCTACTTCCGACCGTCACCGCACTGGTGGTGGACTCGCTGGTGCGTGCCCGGCTCGCGGTCGCCGCTGGCGGCGTGATTGAGCCGATCGATGACCACGTCGTACTCGTGGGGCTCGGCAACATCGGCACCCGGGTGCTGGAGGAACTGCACGCCTTCGGCATCCCCGTCGTCGCCGTCGACCGGACCGAGTCCGCGCGGGGCATCGGGGTCGCCCGTGAGTTGGGCCTGCCGGTGATCGTCGGCGACGCGACCCGCCTCGAGACGCTACGAGCCGCCTCCGTGCACACCTGCCGGGCCCTGGTGGTGCTGACCGCCGACGACGTCACCAACCTGGAGACCGCCCTGTCCGGGCGGTCCGCACACGAGACGGCCCGGGCCCGGTCGGAAGCAACCAGAGCCCCCTTGCGGGTGGTGCTACGGCTGTTCGACGACGGCTTCGCGAAGCGCACACAGCGCATCCTGGGCATCGACGAGTCACGCAGCGTTTCGTCCTTGGCAGCGCCGGCGTTCGCGGCCGCCATGATGGGCCGGCAGGTCATCGACACCATCTCGGTCGGCCGCCGGGTACTGCTGGTGGCCGACCTCCCGGTCGGCGCCGGGTCCGAACTCGAGGGCCGGTTTTACCACGACGTCACCCAGCCCGGCAGGGTGTGGGTGATCGCGATGCGGACCGGTCGGGCGGGGCAGACCATCTGGTCGTTGCCGGAACGCCGACCACTGGTTCGCACCGACCGGCTGATCGTGCTGGCCACGCGCGCCGGTCTCGCCGCGCTGCTGCCCCGCACCGTACCCAGCCCCGACGCCAGACCAGTGGCCGACGTCGCGCCCTTGCGGCTGCTCGCGCCCGCACCACGAGATGGCGGGTGAACGGTCGTCCTACGCCACGTCGTCGCTGCGGACGTGAAGCGTCTCGCCGTCGCCACGGAGATCCTCCGTAACCTGCTTTTCGGTCATGGCGACCAAGTGCGCGTCCACGGTGTGTCTCCGCGAGTAGTGCCCCGAGACTCGACGCGACATTCGGTCGTTCGCGCAATGTTCACCTTCGCGACCCTGCCCCACCGCGCTACTGCTGGGACGTTGATGAATGCCAGTTCCTCAACGTCTGGTTTGATACTTATGATCATTGTGGTGGTCCTCACGCTGGCGCTGTTTGGCGCGACAACCTGGTCGGCGCTGCAGCAACCACTGGCCCGTAACCCCGACGCCCATCACCGCCTGACCGGAGCGCTCCTGACGCTGAGCCTGACGGCGGTCGCCGCGCTCATCACGGCCGCGCTCGTGATCTGACCGTGACGGTGAACATTCGCACCAGCGGCTCGACCGCCCGGCAGAGTTGGCTTGGCCAGCGGCGGCGGTGGGCGGTGTACGAGGCGGGCGCGGTCAGCGGGACGTGCTCGTACCGGCAGTCTGCGCCGTACCTGCCGACAGCGGTGTGTCGAGGGCGACTGCGTCGGCCTGCGTCATCGGGCAGGATCGTCGCATGGTGAGCATCAGCCAGGAGTCCCCTGACGAGACCGCGCAGCGGCTGCGGCGAGTCGTCGCGGCCGCGGAGCTGGTCATCTTCGATGGAGAGTGGTCGTTTTCCGAGGCCCCGCTTTCTCAGCCACCGGCCTTGACGGCTGACCTACTGGCGGTGGTGCGCGACGAGGATCGGTGGTCGTGGCTGGCGCCAGGCGGCGCGACCGACGGTGAGCGCTTCACGGTGTTCTCGTTTCACTTCCCGCCCGGATTGGACAACAGCGGGTTCGTCGGGTGGCTGGCCACCGAGTTCAAACGCCGGCTGGGCACCGGGATGTTCGTCATCTGCGGTCACAACAGCGACCGCGGTGGCATCTACGACTACTGGGGCTGCCCGGCGCAGGTCCGCGCGCAGGCTGTACAGGTCCTTCACGAACTGCGTGCCGGTCGGTAGACACCCGCGTCGCCTCGTAGGCGCGTGTGCACAGCGGCGAACGGCAGGTGAACGTCGGACGTTGACCGACGACCCTGGCCAGTCGCCGGTCGCCGGCTCGCGGCGTTGGTCCTCACCGGTCTGACCTGGCCGGATGCGATCAAGTGCAAATGATCCTGATGGTGAGCTGATGTTCGCCTTCCGGTGGCCCGGACGGCAGGTCGATCTTCGTACGGTGTCCGCGCCGTCCGCCGGACGTCGCGAAGGTCGAGGAGAGATCCGTGTCCGTCACCCCCACTGTCCGGTCGCCCGAAGCGGCTCGCACCGTCGTCGCCCTCCAGGGGACGGCGGCGTACCCGTCCGCCGGAGTGCTCGACGAGATCGCGCGGCACGCCCGTCGGTCTCCGGACCGGCCGGCGCTGCGCGACGACACCGGTGTGCTCGGCTACGCGGATCTTCTGCGGCGGATCGAGGTGTTGGCCACGGCGCTGCGGTCGCACGGAGTTGGTACGGCCGACCTGGTCGGTGTCTGCCTGCCCCGGGGCCGCGACGCCATCGTGGCGATGCTGGCGGTGCTCCGCGCTGGCGCCGGCTACCTGCCGCTGGACCCGACCTACCCGCCGGCCCGCCTGGCGCTGATGGTCGCCGACGCCCTGCCCGCCCTGGTGCTCACCGACCAGGACGGGGCGGACCTACCGACCGGCACACCGCGGCTCGTCATCGACGCCGACTCGACAGGTGAAACTGGCGGCTCGGTCACCGTGGCGACGCCGGACCCCGAAGACCCCGCGTACGTCATCTTCACCTCGGGCTCCACCGGCCGTCCGAAGGGCGTGAGCGTGCCTCGACGGGCGCTGGAGCACTTCTGCCGGGTGGCCCGGGAGCACTACGACCTGCGGCCCGACGATCGGGTCCTCCAGTTCGCCTCCCTCAGCTTCGATGCCAGCGTCGAGGAGATCTTCCCGCCGCTGGCCGCCGGGGCGACCGTGGTGATCCGTGACGAGGACGCGATCAGCAGCCCTCATCGGTTCCTCGACCACTGTGCCCGGCAGGGGATCACCGTGCTGGATCTGCCCACCGCGTACTGGCACGAGGTGGTCGCTGCGATCGACAGGGGCGAGGCGTCGCTGCCGTCCGGTGTTCGGCTGGTGATCATCGGTGGCGAGGCGGCGCAGGCCGACGCGGTCACCCGCTGGCAGGCCCGGGTGGGCTCCGGGGTCCGGCTGCTCAACACGTACGGCCCGACCGAGGCGACCGTCGTGGCTACCTGCGCCGACCTGACCGGGTGGTCCGGTGCCGGGCCGGTCCCGATCGGCCGCCCCCTGTCCGGGGTGAGCTGCGCGGTCGTCGATCTCGACGGCCTTCCGGTGGCCCCGGGGGAGCCCGGGGAGCTGCGCATCGGCGGGCCGGGTGTGGCCACCGGCTATCTGCACCGTCCGGAGTTGACCGCCGAGCGCTTCCCGATCGACGGTGACGGGCGGGTCACCTATGCCACCGGCGACCGGGTCCGCGAGCTGCCCGACGGCCAGTTGGCCTACCTGGGCCGCCTGGATGACCAAGTGAAGATCCGCGGGTTCCGGGTGGAGCTGGGGGAGATCGAGGCGGCGGTCCGTCGGTTGACCGAGGTCACCGACGCGGTGGTGCTCGTTGACCAGGGCACCGGACAGCCCCGGCTGGTGGCACACCTGATGACCAGCGGCGCCGCTGTCGACGCTGTCGACGTGCGTCGACGCCTCGGCGTCGACCTGCCCACGCACCTGGTGCCGGCGGCGGTCCTCGCGCACCGCGCGTTCCCGCTCACCGCGCAGGGCAAGGTGGACCGCGCGGCGCTGGCCCGGCTGCCGCTGCCCAGCTCCGCCGGCTCGGGCGCTCCCGGACCAGCCGGAGACGCCGACGAGATGTCGATGTCCATGGCCGCCCGCTGGAGCGAGCTGCTCGGCGTGCCGGTCGACCCGAACGACGACCTGTTCGCCCTGGGCGCGGACTCACTCGACGCGATCCGTCTGCTCGGCGCGGTCCGCCTGGACCACCGGGTGGATGTGACGCTCACCCAGCTCTACGCCACGCCGACGCCGACCCGGCTCGCCGCGCTGATCCGTACCCGGTCGGTGGCCGCCGCCCCCGCGGACCCGCCTACCTCCGTCGTCACCGTGGAAGCCGACGGCGCGGTGCAGTTGCCCCTCGCCGGACTGCAACAGGACTTCTGGATCGCCGAGCAGGTCTGCGCCGACCTGCCCGCGCACACACTGGGCATCCGCTACCTGCTGCCCGCCGGGATCCGCACCGACCTGCTCGCGGCGAGCCTGGACGACGTCGCGCGGCGGCATCCGGCCCTGCGTTCCCGGGTGCCGGTGCTCGACGGCGACCCGCGACTGCGGGTCGAGCCAGCCGGCCGGCTGCCGCTGGTCGAGGTGGACCTGCGCGATGTTGAGGTGACGCAGCGGGCGCAGCATGCCGCGGATGCCCGTGACCGGGCCGTGCGCGAGCCGTTCGACCTGGCCGCCGGACCGTTGGCGCGGGCCCTGCTGATCCGCGACGGGTCGACGGACGAACTCCTGCTCGTCGTGCACCACCTTGTCTTCGACGGGTGGTCGGTCAGCCTGTTCGGCGACGAGCTGGCGCAGCGTTACGCCCAGCGGGCCACGCGTACCGGTGCCTCCGACAGCGCGCCGTCCGACGACGACGACGCCGCCGCCGCGCCGACGGCACTGGCCGACATGGTCCGCTCGCGCGTCGCGGCCGCGGCCGATCCGGCGTTGGCGGACTACTGGCGTACGCGCTTCGCCGACGCAGATCTTGACCTGGAGCTACCCGCGGACCGTCCGCGCCCGCCGGTGCGCTCGTTTGCGGCCGGCCGGGTGTCCCGGCGGGTCGAGCCGGCCCTGCTGGACGCATTGCGCGGCTACGGACGGACCCACCAGGCCAGCCTTTTCATGGTGCTGCTCGCCGGCTTGCAGACCACGGTGTCGCGCTACACCGGGCGAACCGACGTGACGGTGCTGGCACCGGTCGCCGGCCGCAACCGGCCGGAGCTGGAGAGCGTGATCGGCGCGGCCCTGAACATCCTGCCGATGCGCGGCGACGTCAGCGGCGAGCCCACCTTCACCGAGCTGGTGGGGCGGGTCCGCTCGGCCGTCCTGGCCGACCTGGACCATCAGAACCTGCCGTTGCCACAGATCATCGCGGCCACCGGCCGGACGGCGTCGGCCAACCGCAACCGGCTCACCGGTGTCATGCTCACCGTGCACAACACGCCGGTGCCCACCGGCGCCGGCCTGCGGTACGCGGGCGAGGTGGCGCCGGCCGCGACGATGGTGGACCTCGCCGTCGGTCTGGACTTCCCGCTGGACGGTCCGGTGCTCAGCATCGACTACGCCACCGAACTGTTCGACGCGCAACGGGTCGACGCCCTGCTGGACCATCTGCTCACCCTGCTGACCGCCGGCGTCGCGGCGCCGGACACTCCGGTCACCCGGCTGCCGATGCTGACCGACGCGGAGACCGGGCGGATTCTGCACGACTGGAACGACAGCGCCGCGCCGCTGCCGGACGCCACCGCGTTGCACCAACTCTTCGAGCGGGTTGTGGCGGAGTTCCCGGAGGCCCCCGCCCTGACCTGGCGGGACGAGACGATCAGCTACGCAGAGTTGAACCGCCGGGCGAACGGGCTGGCCCGGGTGCTGCGCGCCGACGGGGTGCTGCCGGGCAGCCGGGTGGCGATCTGCCTGGACCGGGGCGTCGAGCTGTTCGTCGCCATGTGGGCGGTGCTCAAGGCCGGTGGCGCGTACGTGCCACTGGATCCGGCGTACCCGGCCGACCGGCTGCGCTACATGATCGACGATAGTCGCGCTGCCGTCCTGGTCACCCGCTTGGACCTGGCCACCGCACCGGCCGCCGGAACGTCGACGCGAGTGCTCGCCCTGGACCGCGACGCCGACCGGATCACCGCCGCCGACGACCGCGACCTTGCACTGGTCACCTCCGGTGCCGATCCCGCGTACGTCATCTACACCTCGGGCTCCACCGGCCGGGCCAAGGGGGTGGTGGTCAGCCACCACAACCTGGTGCACGCAGCCTCCATGTGGCAGCGGGCTTACCACCTCGAACCTGGCTGGACCTACCAGCAGGCGGCCAGTTTCTCCTTCGACATGTTCGTCGGGGAGACGCTGCGGGCGCACTGCACCGGCGGTCGACTGGTGGTGGTGCCCCGGGAGACCCTGCTCGACCCTGCCGCCCTGTACGCGCTGATGCGCGCGGAACGGGTGGAGTGCACCGAGCTGGTCCCGGCGGTGCTGCGCACCCTTCTGGCGTACGTGGCCGGGGCGGGGGAGCGGCTGGACTTCGTCCGGCTGCTCATCGGTGGCGGCGAGAAGTGGCACGTGCGGGAGTACCGGCAGGCCCGTGACCTGGTCGGTCCGCACGGGCGGGTGGTGAACGCCTATGGCGTCACCGAGGTCAGCGTGGACAACGTCTACTTCGACGGCGACGTCGACGCGCTGCCCGACGACGCGCCGCTGCCGATCGGCTGGCCGTTCCCCAACAACCGGGTGTACGTGCTGGACGCGCACCAGCAGCCGGTGCCGGTGGGGGTGGTCGGTGAGCTGTACCTCGGTGGGGTCGGGGTGGCCGCCGGCTACCACGAGCGGCCCGAGTTGACCGCCGAGCGTTTCGTCGCCGACCCGTACGCCCCGGCCGAGGCTGGCGTTCCGGCGCGGATGTACCGCACCGGCGACGGGGCGCGGTTCCGCCCGGACGGCACCGTGGACTTCCTCGGTCGCCTCGACGACCAGGTCAAGGTCAACGGCTACCGGGTGGAACTGGGCGAGATCGAGGCGACAATCGCCGCTCTGCCCGAGGTGCTGGCGTGCGCGGCCACGGTCTATGAGGGACCGAACCGGCTGGCCCGGCTGATCGCCCACCTGGTGCCCCGGCCCGGTGTGACGCTCGACGAACGGGCGATCCGCGACGCGGTGGCGGCGAGCTTGCCCGCGCACATGGTGCCGGCTCGACTGCTGACCCTGCCCGCGCTGCCGCTGACCCCCAACGGCAAGCTCGACCGGCGGGCGCTGCCCGCCCCGCCGGAGGTCGACGCCGACGCCACCGGCACACCCCCGCGCACCGATAGCGAGCGGCGGATCGCCGAGGCCTGGTGCGCCGAGCTGGGTCGCGCCGCCGTCGGCATCGACGACAGCTTCTTCGCCCTCGGTGGGGACTCGTTCGCCGCCCTGCGGCTGGTCCGCCGGATCGATTCCGGTCTGGCGTTGGTGGAGCTGTACCAGCAGCCCACCGTTCGCGCGCTGGCCGTGCTGCTGGACGAACGGGCCGCCGGCACGGCTCCCGCCGACGGTCTGCTGCACCGGCTCACCCCGGCCGACGCCGACCTGTCCACCGGCGGGATGACGGTCGTCGCGGTGCCGTACTCCGGGGGCAGCGCGATCTCCTACCAGCCGCTGGCCGAGGCGCTGCCCGCCGGCTGGGCCCTGTACGCCGTGGAGCTGCCCGGGCACGACCGCAGCCGCCCGGACGAGGCGCCGCAGCCGGGCGCCGAGGTGGCTGAGCGGGTGCTCGCCGAGCTGCGGGGCATCGCGGGCCCGGTGCTGCTCTACGGGCACTGCCTGGGCACCGCGCTCACCCTCCAGATCGCCCGGCGGGCCGAGGAGGAGGGGGTGGATCTGCGCGGGGTGGGACTGGGCGCGAGCTTCCCCACCGCCCGGCTGCCTGGTCGGCTGTTCGACTGGTTCTACCGGCTGGTGCCGACCGACCGGTTCACCTCGGATCGGGAGTATCTGTCGTACCTGCGGGCCCGGGGCGGCTTCACCGACGTGGCGGACCCGGCCGACGAGGCGTTCGTGCTACGCAACGTCCGGCACGACGCGCGGGACGCGGAGGAGTTCTACACCGCCGCGTACCGCGACCCGGACCATCCGCGCCTGCGCGCACCGGTGCTCAGCGTGATCGGGGAACGGGACCGGGTCACCGAGCTGTACCAGGAACGCCACCAGGAGTGGACGCACGTGGCCGAGCGGGTCGACCTGGCGGTCCTGCCCCGTGCCGGGCACTTCTTCGTGCGTACCCACGCGGTGGGTCTGGCCGAGGCTCTGGTGGCGCACGCCTCGCGGGCGGTCGTGTCGACGGACATCGCGCCGGTGCCTGCCGCCGCGCCCGTGCCGACCGTCGGGGCGCCGCGGCGCGGGCCGGCGCCCAGCCTGGCGCGGTTCGCGGCGGTCGCGTTCGGACAGTTCGTCTCGATGGTCGGCAGCGGCCTCAGCACGCTGGTGCTGAGCATCTGGGTCTACCAGCAGACCGGCGCGATCACCGACTTCGCGGTGGTCAGCGCGGTCGGCATCCTGCCGGGCATCCTCGCCGGGCCCGTCGCCGGCGCGGTCGCGGACCGGTGGGACCGGCGACGGCTGATGCTGACCAGCGACGCCGTCGCGGCAGCTGCCATGGTCGCACTGGTGCTGCTGGTCACCGTCGGCGGCGGGTTACGGCTGTGGCAGATCTACCTGGCCGTGTCGGTCACCTCGCTGGCCGGCGCGTTCCAGCGGCCGGCCTACCTGGCGGCGGTGGCGCAGCTCGTGCCCAAGCGTTACCTGGGCCACGCCAATGGCATCAGCCAGCTCGGTGCGGGCGTCGGCCTGGTCTTCGCGCCGATGCTCGGCGCCGGCCTGATCGGTGTCATCGGCATCCGTGGCGTGATCCTCATCGACGTGGCGACGTTCTGCGTCGGCGCGCTCACCCTGCTGCTGGTCCGCTTCCCGGACCGGCTCTTCCGCCGCCGGGAGGAGACCTTCCGCACCGAGGTGGCGAACGGCTGGCGCTACATCGCCCGCCGACCCGGCCTGCGGGCCGCGCTGCGGTTCTTCGTCATCGACCACGCCTTCTACACCCTCGGCTTCGCCGTGATCACCCCGATGCTGCTGATTGAGCAGTCCCCGGTGGCGCTCGGCCTCGCGCTGTCCGCCGGCGGCGTGGGTGGCCTGCTCGGCAGCCTCACCATGGGCCTGTGGGGCGGCACCCCACGGCGGGCCACCGGGATGATCCTGTTCATGGCGGTGGCCAGCCTCGGGATGGCCGTGGTGGGCGTCGGGGCCAGTCCCGTCTTCGCGGTGGTCGGCATGTTCGCCCTCGCCTTCGCCGAGTCGCTGATCGACGGGCACTGGATCGCGCTGATCCAGACGAAGGTGGGCTTCGACCTCCAGGGTCGCGTCCTGTCGATCTTCATCACCGTGATGATGCTGACCATGCCACTGGGCTACCTCGTGGTCGGCCCGCTGGCCGACCACTACGTACAGCCACTGCTGGAGCCCGGCGGCGCGCTGGCCGGGACGGTCGGCGTGGTGCTCGGCACCGGGCCGGGTCGTGGTCTGGCACTGCTCGTCGTGCTCAGCGGTCTGCTCCAGCTCGGCTGGGCGATCCGGGGCTGGTGCAACCCCACCCTCAGGTTGATCGAGGACAACCTGCCCGACGCCCTGCCGCCCGCCGAGATCGGCGACCGGGACGACCTGCAGCGGCTCGCCGACGCCCAGCTCGCCGCCACGGCACGGTCCTGACCCAACCACCCCTCTTCACTCAGGAGCAGTATGTCCACGGCCAGTCTGGCGCCGGTCGACGCGCCCACCGACGCCTTCGGCACCCCACTGATCGACGCGACCGGGCTGGTACCGGGCGTCCGCGTCCTGGTCAAGGACGAGACCCGGTACGCCTCTGGCAGCCACAAGGAGCCGGCCGCTCGCGCAGTGGTGGCCCGCGCCGCCGCCGAGGGCCGCTCCGAGGTGGTCGTCGCGACCTGCGGCAACTACGGCCGGGCGATGGCGATGGCCTGCAGGGCGGCCGGCATGACCTGCACGGTCGTGCTGCCCGCCGGATGGAGTGACGGCGGCGAGTTCATGCGCACCGCCGGTGCCCGGGTGCACCTGGTCGCGGGCAGCTACGAGGACGCCGTCGACGAGTCCCGTCGGCTGGCCCGCGTGCCGGGTGCCGTCGACGGCAACGTGGACGGCCCGTACGTCGACGCGGTGTTCGACGGGCACGGCGTGGTGGTCGCGGCGCTGCGCGCGGCACTCGACGAGCCTCCGGCGCAGCTCTGGATCCCGGTCGGTAACGGCACCACGGTCATCGCGGTACACCGGCGACTGCGCGAAGAAGGCTGGCCGACGGTGCTGCAGGGGGTCTGCTCGGCGGGTAACAACCCGGTGGTCACCAGCTGGCCGGGCCCGTACCGGATGCTCCCGCCGGACGGAGTGAGCACCACCGACCACAACCAGCCACTTGTCAACTGGCACGCACTCCAGGGGCCGCAGGCGATGGCCGCGATCGCCGACACCGGCGGCGCGGTGCACGGGGTCGACGACGACCAGCTCCAGCACGCCCGGGACCTGCTCGCCGGCTACGGCGCGCACCCCACCGCGGCCGGTGCGGTCGCCCTCGCTGGGCTGCTGGCCCGCGCCGAAGCGCCGGACGGGCTGCCCGCCGGCACCCACGTCGTGCTGCTCAGCGGACGCTGAGCGCCTCGCCCCTCCTTGGAGATTCTCGGATGACGATCACCGCACCGCCCACCGCTCTCCGGCCGCCCGCCACGGTGGCCGACGGACCCACAGTTCTGTTTCGCCGAGCCCGGGTGAGCCGCGCCGACGAGCGGGTCTTCGTCGGCAAACTGGCGGCGCTCGCGGTGTTGACCGCCGCCGGCGCCACCCTGGCCCTGCGCCCCGAACCGGTCGCGATCGTGGCCGGTGTGCTGCTGCTCGCGGCGATGTACACCCACGCGGTGGAGTTGCAGCACCAGTGCCTGCACCATTCCGCGTTCCGCCGTTCGTCGCCGCACCGGCTCGTCGGTGTTCCGCTGGGCGTTCCCCTGCTTGTCGTCTACTCGCACTACCGGGTGCGGCACCTTCAACACCACCGCTACCTGGGGACGCCGCAGGACACCGAGTTCTTCGGCTTCGACACCCGCCGGCGGTTGACCCTCGGGATGCTCGTGCGCGGTCTGCTCGACTACCCCCGGCTCGGCGAGGTCGGGTGGGACGTGCTGCGCGCCGCCGTCGGGCGCTGGCGCTACGCCCACGGTGAGCTCGCTCCGGCCATGCGGCGGCGCATCGTCACCGAGCACCTGCTGCTGGGCGGTGCGGTGCTGGGCGCCGTCGGATTGGCGCTGACCGGACACGGCGCGTACCCGCTGCGGCTGTGGGTGTTGCCGCTGCTGGTGGCGGTGCCCCTGCACTTCCTCGTCGAGCTGCCCGAACACCTGCTCTGCGACACCGACACGACCGACGTGCTGCGCAACACCCGCTCGATCCGGGGCAGCTGGTTGAGCACCTGGTTCACCAACGGCAACAACCTGCACATCGAGCACCACGCGGCGATGAGCGTGCCAATCAACCAGCTGCCGGCCCGGCACGACGAGACCCGACGGTACGGCCAGCACGTGCAGCGCACCTACGCCGAGTTCTACCGGCTGCTCTGGCAGGCGGTGCGACCCCGGGCGGGCGCCTGACGGAATGGCGACAGCCCACGCGGCGAGTAGCCGACGCTCTACTGGCGTAACCCGCGTCCGGGCCCGGGGAAGGCGTGATTCAACCCGATACCACGCTCGCCGCCCTGATCGATCTCGGCGAAGGCTTCAACGGTCTCGCTGACCCAGCTCACTTAGGCTTCGTCGTCGCTGCGGACGTGAATTGTCTCGCCGTCGCCGCGTAGATCCTCCGTGACCTGCTTCTCGGTCATGGCGACCAGGTGCGCGTCGACGGTGGCGTCGGCCTTGAGGCGTTCGTAGGTGTCATGCACGCGCGTGGAAAGCTCGGCGTGGTCCACATCCGGGAAACGCTGTCCGAGCGTTTCCACCTGGCGTTGCAGGGCGATCTCCGGGTCGACGAGACCGCCACTGGCGGCGGGTTCGGTCATCGTTCACCTCACATGTCGTCGTACGTCTCCGCGATAAGTGCCCTGAACCCCGGCGCGGTACTCGGCCGTTTGCGCAATGTTCACCGTCGTGAGCCTGCCACCGCCCGGCGCTGCTGAGAAATTCACGAGTGCCAGTTCCCTCACGTCCGGTCTGATCCTCATGATCATTGGTGTGGTCCTCAGGCCAGCGCTGTTCGGCGCGACCACGTGGTCAGCGCTTCAGCAGCCACTGGCCGCCAATCCGGCCTTCCATCACCGTCTGACCGCGGTCCTCCTGGCGCTGAGCCTGACGGTGGCCGCCGCGTTGATCGCGGCTGTGCTCGTGATCCAACCGTGACTGGGTGAACATTCGCGCCAGCGGATCGACTCCCCGTCTTCTAGCACTTAACCTGACGACCCGGGAAACATCAGGTGACGGAAGGTAGCGCGATGGCCGGCGCCACGGTCGACGTCGACACCAGCTCAGACGGCACCCTTGTCATACGACCGCGCGGCCTGCTCGACGCCGACGACGCGGTCGACCTACGCCGCACTGTCGTACGGGCTATCCGGCACGACCGACCGATGCGACTGGTCGTCGACCTGCGCGAGGTCTACGGACTCGACCCCATCAACATCGGCACGTTCGCCGCCGCCTGCGATCTCGGCGATGACCAGCACGTCGCCGTCTTCCTGGATCACCCGTCGAGCGCCATCGCGACACAGTTGGTGACCGCGGGCGTACCCGTCCACCGCCTGCGGCACATCGGCACCGGCCACGACTAGGCAGATTTGATTTCACTGGCGGTGCTGGACGCGCTTGTTCCTCCGCCTGCCTGGCAGCCCTCAGCGATGACGCGAAACGGTTTCTACCAGAGCGGCCAGCGCGGTCGTCGTCTAGCCGATTACCATGTCGCCGCCGGGGTTGGTCCCCTTTCTTGCGTTAACGGCTCGGGCGCCGGACAGCCAGTCGTCCGCGCGGGCCCGGCCCATCGTCCTGGTGATCATGTCGCCGCTGCGGCGAGTCGCGACCACCACCCGACCCGGCGACAACACCCCCGGATCATCCGTAGACAGGGGCAGGAAGTCATACCGGGCCGGGCGACCGAGGAGTCCCCGGCTGGGGACGATCAAGAGGTGACCGGGTACGACAGTTGGCGGCATCTTAGCGAAGCGGCCGCTGACGGGTGAGGGTCAGCGGCCGGTGCTGCCGCCGAACCAGGAGATTCGGCGGGTGGGTGGCTCAGTTGACGCGGAACGTGGTGAGCACCGAGGCGTGGTCGGAGGACCAGGCGTTGGCGGACGGGTTGGACTGGGACGGGGTACCCGTCCACAGGGCATCGGAGGACAGTACGGTGAGCGGACCTCGGTAGTGGATGAAGTCGATGCGGTCCTGAGGCTCCGGATCGCCTCGGTGGGAGTCGTAGCCGTATCCTCCGGTGAAGGTCTTGTAGACCGGGGACCAGGTGTTGCCCGGATCCCGGGCCGGGTCGGGTCGGGCCTGGCGGTAGGAGTCGACCATGCCGGCGTTGGCGGGTGCCGTGGAGGTGGGCCAGGCGACGGCGCCGTAGCCGCAGCGGGAGTTGGTGGCCGTCCAGTCCAGGTGCGACGGGGCGTTGAAGTCGCCGGTCAACAGGACGGGCGTGGTCGTGGACGCGGCCAGGTCGGCTTTCATTGCGGTGAGGATGCTGTTGATCTGGCCGGTCCGGCCGGAGGAGGCTTCTCGGCTGATCAGCTGCTGCACGCTCAGACGGCCGAAACAGGCGTCGTAAGGGCCGTACGGGGTGTAGCCGAGATGGGCGCTCCAGAGTCGTAGGCTGCGGGAGCCCAGGTCGATCGTCGCGGCGACGGCCGAGCCGGCCACCGTGGGCGTGGTGGCGGTGATCGGGTAGCGGCTCAGGACCGCGGTGTCCGGGTCCTGGAAGTACGACCAGCCGAGCGCGGCAGCGAGCGTACGGGCGGCGCCGCTCTCGTTTTCTTGAATGCCGACCACGTCGACGTCGCGTTCGAGCAGGAACGTGAGTTCCTTCTCCAGCCCGTTCGAGACCGCCGTGCCGCCGTGCCACAGGTTCCAGCTCAGCGCCCGTAGCTGCGGGACGAGCGCGCCGGACTGAACGCGGATGGTCACCGTGGCGGTGGCGGTGCCCGTAGCGGTGGTGGCGCGCACGCCGAGCGTCGTGGTGCCTGCTGCCGGCGGCGTGCCGGTGATCGCGCCGGTGGCGGAGACCGTCGCCCACGAGGGTCCGGAGGTCTTGGCGAAGGTCAGGCCGGTGGTGCCGCCAAGGACGAGGCCGCCGACCGTTGCCGAGTAGGCGGTGCCGGCCTTGGCGTTGCGCAGCGTGAACGCTGTGGTGGGGAAGCGCGGGGCGCCGGTGGCGGTCAGCCGCACCGGGACCGGCTGGGCCAGCCAGGTGTACCCGTCGTTGTACAGGTAGTAGAGGATGTACGCGCCCGGGGTGAGGCCGGCGGTGGGCAGCGTGCCGGAGCCGCTCGCCGACGGCGTGTAGACCCATTTGGTGGACGGGCCGACGTATTCCTCCTGGACGGGCCCGTTACCGGGGTCAGCGTAGAGCCCCACCCAGTTCGTCGCGGTGTGGCGCGGCGTCGTGTAGCTGAACCGGATGTCGGAGCCGACGGTGACCGACGCTGCCGCTACGGTCAGGGCGCCGTCAGGTGCGGCTAGAGCGGGCCGGGCAGGCGTGAGAAGTACCGAGGTGGCGGCGAGGACGGCCGTCGCCAAGGCCAGGAATTGACGCATCAAAACTCCAGACATCGAAGAGCGGCCATTCCGCTGATCATCGCCGTCAGGTTCTGCCCGCAGCATGGCCGCGTGAGAACAACTGGTGAAAACGCAGCCGAACAACAGCGCACAGGATCCGGTCAAGCAGGGCGACCAGCGTGTCGACGCCGTCGCCCACCGGCACGGGCTGGCACTGAACCCGAGTGCCACCTCTCACGTCGCCGACGTCGTGCGCGACGACGACCTGGTCATCGCCGTCTGCGACAGCGCCCACGAAAAACCCACCGGGCCGCCGCGGCCCCGGCTGCACTGGTCGGTGCCCGACCCGGTCCGGGCCGACACCGACGATGCGTTCGAAGCCGCGTTCGCCGACCTCGCCGCCCGCGTCGA
>NZ_JBEXGE010000056.1:0-25848 GCF_040607155.1 Micromonospora sp. NPDC005324
CAACCTGCCGGCCACCGTCGAGATGGCCACCCCCAACGTGTACGCCGACTCGATCGAGTGGATGCACCGGCACCTGCCGCGCCGGGACAGCGTGGGAAGGTGTCCGTTGCGGCGCTGGCCTCACCAGGGGCGGGGGTGTCGAGCAGGTGCAGGGCGGCCAGCAGCGGGGCGGTGGGGATCCGGTAGTGGGCGCCGATGCGGAAGTGCGGCACGGGAAACGCTCCACGGCGGATCAGCTTGTAAGCAGTGGAGCGGGACATGCCGAGCACCGACGCAGCGGTAGCCAAGTCGGTGCTGGCACCCAAGGCGCGGATACTCTCGGCGGTCCAAACGATCTGCGAGTGGGCCGGCGTGGAGTTTGGAAATTGCTCTGGTGATGCTGAGTCTTTGTGTTCGTGGGGTCGCATGATTGTCTCCTCATTGGGGGGTGGGATCGTGTGAGGCTGGGGCGCGGTCGTGCCCGATTGGTCGGAGCGATCGGCATCGGAAATGGGCCAGGGCGGCGACCGCGGACGGCGGAGCACGCTCGGCCACTGATGCCGAGGCTTCGGCCAGCAGCGACGACACCGACTTGCTGCAGGTTTCGTGGCCGCTCAGGGAGCGGCCTCGGCTTCTCCTGCTGGTAGCGGACCAGACTGGTCCGGCCGGGCGGCGGTAGCCGAGGTCGTGGAGCGCCAGGGCGCCGGTCGTTGCTGAGCAACGGTTTGCGCGACTTGCCACGCGGCGCTGGATTGAGGGCTAGCCGACTATGGATCAGAAGGTTAGGGGTTCGATTTTCTTCGGGCGCACAAGATCAAGGGGGTCTGCCTGCGGCAAGGTGGTCCAAGCCCTCTGCGTCGAGTTCGGGCACACCCCCGCAGGATCCCTCTGCTTATCGGCGGGAGGATCGAGCTGCAACCGACGACAACAGCCCGGTCCTGCGCTACCCCGACGACTGCTTACTCTCATAGCCGCGATTCGGGCCGTCAGCCCTCATCCACTGCGCATTCACCGTGATTAGCGGATGTTGTTCGCCGAGCCGGACGCCATCGGCAGCGTGGAGAGTGCTTCGCCTCCCCGACCTGTGCACATTTGGCGTACTCGGCTCTGCATCGGAACCCGTACGTTGACACCCGCCGACATCGTGCTCGCCGAGCGGGTGATCACGACGGCCCCGTAAGCCGCGCGGGAGGCTTCCTCACGCTGGCGGTTCCCGTCGACTAGCCCGCCCCGTCACCCGTCCCTTTCGCCGCAGCCGAGACCATGCCGCCTCTGCTCACTCTCTAGAGCGACCCGGTCCGCTACTGGGGCATTGCGGGATCCCAGACGACGATCATCGTCGGGATGGGCAGTCCGGGCGTCTCGGTGTGGAGCTGCGGCAGAGGCACCCAGTCCATGCCGACCATGACCGGGCAGTCGCAGGACAAGGTGTCCTTGCCCAATGAGGGCTCACCGTCAGCGACCTGCACGGCGAAGCAGGACGTCAGCCCCGATGGGTACGGCACGTCGAGTAGATAGCGAACCGCCAGGGGTCGAAGGCCAACCTCCTCGACGACTTCGCGCCGTACCGCGTCTTCCGCTGTCTCGCCGGCGGCAATGCCGCCACCAGGCAACGTCCAGTACTCCTGGCCATCGTGGCGGCCGGACGGACCCTGCCCCCGCTCGCGCACCATCAACACCCGGTCCCCGCAGACGATCACCGCGGCTGCTCGCCTGCGAAGCGTCATCTCAGCGGTCATCCTTCACAAGGTCGCCTTGCATGCTCCGAGCGGAGGCCATCGGCTGCTGCGCGCGGGCGAACCTCACGTCGTTCCAACGGTTGGGTGACTACACCTCTTGGTGCGGTGAGTCGGGGTCCTTGTCGCGCGCGGCTTCCTCCAGGCGCATGAACTCGTCGATCACTCGGGCGAGGCTCCTGCGGGTTCTGGGAAGAAGTTTGTCGAAGGACCTGGCCATGATCCGTGCCTCGCGGCTTGTCAGTTCGACGTCGTCGTCGCCGAGGAGGTAGCCGGCCGGGACATTGAAGAACTCGGCGAGGGCAACCAGCGTGGTGGCCTTGGGGTTGATCTTGGGTGAGCGCAGGAGAACGCGGATGCCCTCCGAGGTGATCGGGTATCCGCGTTGCTTGAGCTCCCGGGCGACTTCGGTCTCTGTGTAGGGCGGCCGGGCCTCGCCGCGGGCCTCGAAGAGTTCGCGAAGCCGACTTTGGATCAGCCGGGAGGTGGCGTCCTCGGCTTGCTCTGCAGGCGTGTCGCTCACGCAGTCCTCCCAACTCTGGTTGGTTCACGAGCGAACCACAGTTGACGCGCTCGGTGTTCCGTGTTTAGCTCTCCGTACCGCTTCGGCAACTACGGTTCGGTGAAAATCAAACTGAAGTTGGTTGGAGCGTAGCGGATCGGGGTGGTGTGCGCCATGCGGCCACCCGGATGTGCGGGCGACGGCGTCGGAGGGGACGCGCCGTCGCTGTTGGGGCAGGTCAACTGGTCGACGCGTGGATCGCGCCAGCACCGACAGGCGGAGCCGCGATGACTCCGGTCGTGCGGGCCGACGCGCCTGAGTAGGCGCAGACGGTCGAGCAGGAGCTGCCTCACCAGCTCATCACCTCATCGGGCCCCCCGTGCCGGTGAGGTGATGGGCCGGGGGAGCCGGCGGGCGGGGAGAGGGGCCCTTCCCGCCGGTCCTCCACCCCACGACATGCCCATCGTTCACACGGTGTCTCGCTGCCACAGGCCCCGCTCGGCGCGGGACCAGGCAACGGTGGCCCTGGTGTGGCGACTAGGAAAAGAGGCAGCGGTGATCAGACAACGACAGGCCCGCACGGCCAACGATCCGCACCTGCTGGTTCGGCGACGCGCTGCCGGGCGAGGTGTCACTAGGCGACGGACCAGTTCGACCACCGCGTTCGAGGCGCCGTTGACCGCTATCAGCGCCAGCCTCGCCCAGCTGCGCGTCGACATCGACGCTCTCGTCGACACCGCGCAACGCCGGCCCACCGCGTCGCGCCGGGCAGCGCTGGTCGACGTCCATCACCAACTTCGCCTGCTCGGTCAGCGGGTCAACGCCGCACTCGGCGCCCCGCCCATGTCAGCGGATGATTCCTCCCCGCACGCCTGACCTACGGCCGTAGCGACAGGACCGCGATCAGTCGCACCGGCATGCCCTCCGGCGGCGGTCCGAGTCACCTGCGGCAACTCACCGCAACGCAGGGCGATCACTAGAAGCTTCGCGTCGCAGCGGGCTCGTAGGACCGCGTCCTGGAGCGCGCCACGGGCGGTGACACCGCCGACAGACGCCGATCACGCGCGCCCGGACGTAGGGCCAGAGACCGCAACCAGCGACGGTCGACAACATACGGATGAACGGGGTTCACCATGCCCAGTCAACGTTTCCTGCAGTCACGCGGGAGCTCACCGCAGCCCACACCCGCCAAGCGCAGTCGGGAAAGACGGCGACGCGATCGGCAGACCGTGCGCCGTGCGCGCCAGCGCAGGTGGTCACGATGAGCGCCACCACCTCACGCCGGGTGACAGGTGTGCACCGGCACATGACCAACCGGCGCGCGGCGTCGCGCCCGGAGTCCGACCCGGTGGCGCAACTGTGCCGCACCGCGAACACCGTCCGCGCGCTGCTTGAGCGCACTGTGCTGCGGGAGGCGGACCTGACGTGGACCACCTACGACGTGCTGGTCCTTGTCTGTGCTTGTGACGTGCTGGAGCCGGCGGCTATCGCGGCGGAGATCGGGATCGCCAGGGCGACCCTCACCAACGCCCTCGGTTTGCTCAGCGACCGTGACCTGGTCCGGCGTGAACTGCAGGAGCATGACCTGCGGCGTACCGTCGTGCGTCCCACCCGGGCGGGCCTGGACCTTGCGGGGCAGCTGCGGCGGCGCGTCGATGCCCAGCAGTCGACCCTCTTCGCCGCACCGGGTATGCCGAGCGAGAACGACTTCGCCCGGGCGTTGAGGCTCTTGGCCCAACGCACCCGCCCTCCCAACGGCGGCCCCCTTGCCGGGGGCATCCGATGAGCGGCGGTATCGGTGTGGCGCGGGGTACGGCCCTGTGCGTCGGGGCCGTCCTCGGCCCTGGAGTCCTCGTCCTGCCGGCGGTCGCGGTGCGCGCCGCCGGCCCGGCGTCCCTGCTGGCGTGGGCGGCGCTGCTTGCCCTGTCCGCGCTGATCGCGACGACGTTCGCGGACCTCGGCGCCCGCTACCCGGACACTGGCGGTGTCGCCGCGTTCACCGGCCGGGCGTTCGGCGACCGGGCCGCGGCGGTCGTTGGTTGCTGGCTGTACACGGCGGTCCCCGTCGGGGTGGTCGCTGGCGCGGTGGCGGGCGCCCATTACACGGCCACCGCCTTGCACACCCCGCCGGCGACGACGGTGGGGATCGCGGCCGGGCTCCTGGCCGTCGTGTTCCTGACCAACATGGTGGGCCTGCATGTGTCCGGGCGCCTGCAGTTGGCGCTCACCGGTGCCCTGGTCGCGCTCCTCGTCACCGTCATCATGGTGGCCGGCCCGCACGTCGACCCGCAGCGGATCGGCCCGTTCGCGCCTCACGGCGCGGCCGGGGTCGGCAGTGCCGTCGCCGTGTTGTTCACGGCCATCTGTGGGTGGGAGGCCACCGCCAACCTCAGCGCCGAGTTCACCCACCCGCGGCAGGTGCGCCGCGCTGCCGCGGTAAGCCTCGCCATCATCGTGGTGCTCTACGCGGGCCTGGCCATCTGCACCGTTGGAGTCCTCGGCAACCAGGCCGGTGACACCACGGTGCCGCTGATGCGTCTGCTCGCCATCTCCGGTCAGCCGTGGGCGCCCGGGGCGGTGGCGGGCGCGGCGGTGCTGCTGACCGTCGCGGCCAGCGTCACCTTCGTCGCCGCCGGCGCGCGAGCGGGCGTGTCTCTGGCCCGTCACCGCATCCTGCCCCGCGGTCTCGCGGTCGTGACCAGCGACGGCGCACCCCGACGCGGCGTCGCGGCGCAGGCCGGCGCCGCCGCCGTCGTCGCGGTCGCCGCCGCGCTGGCACCGCGCGTGGTCACCGTGGAGACGTTGATGCGCCTGTTCGCCGCGCTCCTGGCCTGCGTCACGGTGCTCGGCCTCGCCGCGGCGGTGCGTCTGCTGCCCGCACCACGCCAGCGCGCCTGCGCGGCGGTGTCCGCGCTCGCCGTCGCCGCGGTGGCCGCCCTCAGCGCGGCGTTCCTGCTCGCACCTGCCGTCGTGGCCGCCGCTGTCTGGGCACACCGACGTCGAGAACCCACTCCACACCTTTATCCACAGCCGCCGACACCTGTGGATAACCCGTTCGATGACGCGCACGCCTACGCGCCGGCTCAGGAAGTGAGGATCCGATGACGGCCCCCGCCAGCACGTTGACCTTTACACCCACGGCCAGCACTGTCGTCCGTAGCGGCTCAACCGCGGGGTGGCAGCTCGGCATCCTGTATGGACCCGCTGTTTACGGGGTCAGCGCCGCCGCCGTCGCGCTTCCCGACGCCGCCACCCGTCTCCACGCCACCGCTGCGGGGCTGGCGTGGATCCTGACCGCATACGCCGCAGGCGTCGGCGTCGGCGCGGTCACCGCCGGACGACTCACCGACCTGTGGGGCACCCGCCGGGTACTCCTGAGCGCCGCGGCACTACTGACACTCGGCGCCCTGATCTGCGCGGTCGCCCCCACCCTGCACACCGTCGTCATCGGCCGCGTCCTGCTCGCGACAGGGTCCGGAGCGGTCATGGCAGCGGCACTGGCGAGCACCGCCCGCCTACCCGCCGCCCACCGACGGGCCAGCATGGCGACCTTCGGTGCCTGCATGGCCGGGTTCGCCGCGACCGCCCCGCTGGCCGGGGCGCTCGCCACTCAATGGTCATGGCGCGCGGCGCTGATCCTGCCGGTGCTGTCCATCGCCGCCATCCCGTCATGCTTGCCCCTCACCGCGCCAGCCGCGCAGCATGACCGGCTCGACTGGCCGGGCGCCGGACTCCTCGCGGCCGTCGCCGCCGGACTGCTGCTGACCGCCCAAACCGCACCCCACACCAGCGCGCTCACCACCGCGATCCTGGCCGCCGCCACCGCAGCCGCCGCCCTGGGCCTGACCGCGCGCACCCGCATACACCCAGGCGGGTTCCTCACCCGCGGGATCCTGTCCGCCGGCTGGTTCCACAAGGCCACCATCGTCGGCGCCGGCGTGTACGCCGGCCTGTTCGCCGTGCTCTACACCGCACCTCACCTGCTCAACCAGCAGGGTTGCAGCACCATGCAGATTGGGTTGCTCCTGCTACCCGGCGCGGTGATCGGCGCGGCGCTGGCCCGACTCGCCGCTCTCGCCGCTCGCCGCCTGCCCGCACGGCACGTCTTGGCCGCGGTGAGCGTGACCCTCACCGCCACGATGCTCAACGCCGCGATCACCCCACGCCCCTGGACGATCGTCGCAGCGGCCACCGCCGCGTTCACCGCCTCGGCCATCACGCAGATGCTGCTCACCGCCCACGTCACCGCCCACACCGCCGTCGAATCCCGCGGCGGCGTAAGCGGTCTCCTTACTCTCGCGACGTTCCTTGGCGGCGGCTGCGGCACCGCGCTGTGCGCCACCCTGTGGCAAACGCATAGTCCAGCTGCCGCGCTGGCCGTCGTCGCGATAGCGCCGGCCCTTGGCACGCTTGCGGCCCGACGTCTGCGCTGACCGCCCATCGCATGAGCATCGATGTTCTGGGACAGTGTGTCGGTGAGCGCGGCGGAACTGATGACTCGGCTTCTTCAGGCGAAAGCTCATCTCGATCGGTCCCGAGAGTTGATCCGGGCAGCCGGCGCTGAACTTCACCAAGCGCGGGCGTTGATTCAAGCGGCGCTGCACGGCGCCGCCGACCACACCGCGGCGGAGATGGTCGACCGCAGCGCCCGTCAGCTTGACGGCGTGAGCGTGGCGGTCGCGCAGTCAGCCAGCAAGGTGCAGGACATCCTCACCCGGGTGAGAGGGTTGGGTGGGCTGGGAAATTGACGGCGGGTGGCGACGAGAACCGTCGACCACCCGCATCACCTGACACACCACAAGTTGTCCTTCGGGCAGCTGCGAGCCTGGCGCGTCGCACCAGTGCGCACGACAAGACCGAAGCGGTCCTCCTCGCCGACAGCGCGGTCATCCATGACTCTGACTTCTCGGCGGAGCCTGACGGGCGGCTTCGAAGCCGCCAGCTGCGTGTCGGCCGGCTTCCCGCCGCCGGGGTGGGATTGAAGCCGCCGCTGGCCCAGGCCACGGTCATGGATCACGCCGAGGCGCAGGCCGCCGCCGTTCTCCGTCGTCGCGGCGGCCCAGAGGAGGCGGTCCTCGTGCTCAACCACACTCCGTGTGACGACCCGGTACGACCTTTGGTCTGCGAGAAGATCCTCGCCACGATCCTGCCGGAGGGAACTCGCCTGACGGTGTTCCTCACCGACGGCGACCGGACGTGGCTCCATAAGCTGTACGTCGGAACAGGAGAAGGGATCCGGCGATGAGCATCGACATCACCTGGGGACGCGGTGACGGCGCGGTGTCCGTGACGACCGTCGCCGAACTCGACGCCACGCTCAGCAGCGTCGCTCAGGACCACCCCGAACGTCTGCCCTACTGCGTTACCCTCGTCGCTCCCAGCGGAGCGGATTTCCCGGTCATGCTCGACATCTGCGTCGGCCACCCGCAACGGTCGTTCGTCTATCACGTCGGCGCCGATGGCAGCAGCGCCTGGGGATACGAGCCGGATCTTGAAGCCGGGCCACCGTTCACGTTCGACTATGCCGGCACCCCCACCGACGCGTGGCCCGAGCGCACCAGAGTGAGCAACGCGACCGCCCGGGAAGCCGCCCGGCAGTTCCTCACGAGCGATGGGCAACGTCCAAGTGCCCTGGCCTGGGAGATCCTCGACTAGGTGTGCCCCGGATTGGTTGCGAACGCGGCCGGCGGGCGCAGGCTGTCGTCGACCCGAACGCTGGGGGCCGCCCGCGGCGACCCCCAGCGATCGGTCACCAGTCGCCGGCGGCCTTGAAGCCGTACCACCTGCCCAAGTCGATGCGAATCCAGATGTAGAACTTGGTGCCGTCCTTCACGTTCGTCGCGAGGTTGCGCCACTGGCCGACGGGCACGTGCGTCCAGTAGTTGCAGGTGGCGCGTCCGTAGAAGTTGATGCAGGCGTCGAACGGGCCGTAGTAGTCGTTGTCGCCGGTGTTACGAATCTGGATGTCGCTGCACTGGCTAGTCGTGGTGAGGTATTTCGGGTACTGCGGCTGACTGATGATCTCGACACCGTCGTAGAGCATGTAGAGGTCGCTGTAGTTGGGGTAGCCGCTGTACGGAGCGACGCGGCAGCCACCCGCTTGCGCGGGTGCGGAGGTGACGACGAGGCCGGCGGTGGTGCTCAGCAGCGTGACCGCGATCGCGGTCAGGCGAATCAGCCAGTGGTGGGTTCGAGCAGATGAGCGTGTGGACACGTGTCCTCCCTGGATTGGTTGGGTGGAGCGGCAGCGGCCGGGGGGACATCGGCGTGCTGACGCAGCGAGGGTCTTTGGCCGGGGTTGGGGTGACCGGCGGTGAGGGCGAGGCAGTGCGGGTCCGGCAGGAATGCCGGGGTGGGTTGGCTGGTGTCGTAGTAGCGGTTCCAGGAGGGGTCCTGGGGAGTCATGGGGTAGGAGTTCAGCCAGCTCCAGTCGCCTGTCACTCGGCGTCCCGCTGCCTCTTCGTTGGCGACGAAGCGGGCGAAGCGGCGGCTTTCGCGGTGGTGGTCGGTGATGGCCACCCTGGCGGCTTCGAAGGAGTGCAGCACCGCCTCATGGAGCGTGAGCAGCGCTTTGTCGGCGCGTAGTCGATCGCCAGGGCGCAGACCGAGGCCGGCGACGATGGTGGGGAGCAGGTTGTAGCGGTGGTGGTCGGCGAGGTTGCGGGTGGCGATCTCGCCGGCCATGAAGGTGCCGCTGAATGGTGCGGGAAACCGCAGTCCGCCGAGGTGCAGCATCATGTTGCTGACGACGGGGATGGCGGGCCACCGCAGATTGAGGCCGGCGATCCACGGGTGCTCGGGGTGCTCGATCGGCACCTCGAGGATCCGGCCCGGGTCGGTCGGTAGCAGGTGCAGCCGTCCGTCAGCGGTGACGGCCAGCCACGGCAGAAGGTCAAAAGCGCCGCGCCGAGCGGGGCCCGGCCAGCCCAGGTCCAAGGCGGCGTTGGTCAGGGGCAGGTTGGCGCGATCGCCGAGGATGCCGTCGTTGGTGCGCCATGCCGCGTATCGGGCCAGTTGGGTGCTGACGATGCGCACGGGCGGGGCCGAGGTGCCGGTGGCGGGTGCGAGGACGGTGATGACGGAGCGGACGTGTCCGCCGTTGGCGGCGTCGTCGAGGTGCGCGGTGAGCTCCCGCGTGGCCTCGTCGAGGGTGGTGGCGTGGCGGCGGTCGCGGACGATCAGGCTGGGCCACCGCAGCCGGCCGATGCAGCGGCCGGAGTTGCGCCAGGCGGCGCGCGCCCCGTAGGCCAGCTCGTCGTAGGTCGGCTGCCAAGTTCCCGTCGCGCGGATCTCGTCGCGAACGTCGCGCCACCGGCGTGCGAGCCCCGACGTGCCGGTTTCAGCGTGGCGCTGACTCAGAAAGCCGTGAGCTTCGGCGAGCAGGCTGTGGTGCGTGCTGCCGGCCAGAAATGCTGGCGTTGTGTGCACGCTCATCGGCTGGCCTGTGAAGGGTCGGTGGCGTCGGGGCCTTCGAACAGCGGAGTGTCGCGGCTGCGGAGCAGGTAGGGAGTCCCTGGCGTGTCGCCGGTGCCGCGTTGGTCGGTCCCCAGCATCCGTACGGCGAGGCGGTAGTGGGTGCGGCGCCATTGGTGGACGGCGGCGGTGAACTCTCGGAGCCCGTCGGCGAGGACTGGCTGTTCGGCGAGCGTGTGCTCGTCGCTGTGGATGGCGGCGAGGAGGTCGGCGATGGTGGCCTGCCCGCTGCTGATACGCGCCTGCACGTCGGGCACCGACAGGTACGCCGCGGAGTGCAGGCGGTCCGGGTCGGGTGTGCGGCACAGCGACTCGCACAGTTTGTAGGCGCGGGACTGGATGGCGCTGGCCCCGTCGGTGTGGACACGGAAATTGTGGAACGCCGCCGGTTGCAAGGTGGCCAGCAGGGACCACAGCGGTGTTGTTTCCCGCAGGAGCGCGGCGGCGAAGGACAGGCGCACGCCCACGGTGGGCAGCTGCCCACCCTGTGCCGCGGTGATGATCGCGGCGAGGTCCACGGCGAGTAGGCCGAAGGTCAACTCGAATGTTTGCAGCACCCGGATGAACATCCACTCGTCGTGGACTCGTGAGACCGGCAGCATGGTGGTCCGCAGCATCTGCTGTGCGCTGGTGCCCTGGCTGATCGCCACCGACGCGGCCAGCCGCCGGGCATTCGCGAGCGGGCTGCCGGCGTCGGGGATGACGAAGCTGAGCCGTCGCAGCGCGGGCGTCGCGGCGCGCACGGCGTGGCGTAGACGTTTGGTGACGAGGGCTAGGTCAGGGCGCTGAAGGGGAAGGGGCGCGCTGGTGGTGTCCAGGGCGCGTAGCTCGAAGGCGATGAGGTCGGTCAGCAGAAGGGTGTGCAGTCGGTCGCGGCGGGCCAGCAGCCGATGGGCCGGCTGGGGGCTGTCGTCCGGATCGGGTATGGGTATCAGCGGCAAGGCCAGGTAGCTGCGGTAGTCGAAGCGGCCATCGGATTTGTCGAGCAGGATGTTCAGGAGCGTGGCCAGAAGCTCGTTCGGGTCCGGCACCTCGGGTAGACGATCGCGGGCGCAGCGCAGCAGCACGGTCCATTCGGCGGGGACGGAGTGCTTCCCGTAGTGCTGGTAGGCGTCGATGACGGCGTGGACCGGGAAGCGGTACGCGGCGGTGCGTGGCTCAGCCAGCCACCGTCGCAGGGCGTCGGCGTTCATCGGCGTGCACCGGAGAGGACCCGGGCGCGGTACCGGTAGGCGGCGATTGCCTCGCACGCGACGTCGATGTCGCTGTCGATCGTGTAGGCGTGGGTGGCCAGGCGCAGGACGTCGTGACGGGGTGCGGTGATGACGCCGCGGTGTCCGAGCCAGGCGGCCATCGCCTCGGCGCGTGGCTCGACGATCGCCAGGTGGGCGCCTTGCGCGTCCACGCTGGCGGCCAGGCGGACGACCTCGCCTTGGGCTGCGAGGCGCTGGGCGGTCGTGGCGATCAGTCGCTGAGTGTGGTGACGCACCCGTTGCAGGTCGAGGTCACCGACCAGGGACAAGCCGGCGACGGCGGCGTAGACGGCGGCTGCGGCGGGGGTGCCGGTCTCGTAGCGCCTGGCGGTCATCGGCGAGTCGAGGATGGTCGCCCGCATCGCGTGGGGGTCGGTGCGGCCGAGCCACCCGGTGAGCGTGGGCGGCGGTCCCCCTGGGTGGCGGGCGTAGATGAAGGCGAGCCCGGGCAGCCCGAACAGATATTTGCTGGCGCCGGTGACGAGGTAGTCGCAGCCCAGCGTGTTGACGTTCAGGGGCATCACGCCAGCGGCCTGGTACGCGTCGATGAGGACCTCCGCGCCGGCGTCGTGTGCGGCGGCGGCGATCCGGGCTACGTCGAGGCGGGTCGCGTCGCGGTAGGTGACGGCGGGCACCGATACCAGGGCGGTCCGCGGCGTGATCTGTGACAGGTAGTCGCTGGTCCGTACGGCTCCGCCTACCGTGCCGCACCAGCGCACCCGCATTCCTGGCTGGGCCAGCAGCACGTGTGTGATCCCCGGGAACTCGGCGGTGCTGGTGAGGATGTCGCGGCGTCGTCGCCAGCGGCGGCCGGTGACGGCCTGGTGGGCGGCGATGCTGGCGTTGGGCATGATGCCGATCTGGTCGACATCAGCGCCGATGAGCTGTGCGAACAGGCGGCGAGCCTGCGCAACCTTCTGCTCGCACGCGTCCCAGAAGCCGGGCCGGGACAGGTCCTCGAGCATGTGGGCCATGGCCTGGTCGACGTCAATGGTGCGGGGGGCGATGCTGCATGCCGCCAGGTGGGCTCCGCTGGACGGCGCGGCCAGCCGCTGCCGCAGCGCCGCGGGCATCGTGAGAGTCGCGGCGGTCACCGCTGAACCTGTCCCGGGCATGCAGCCGGTGCGGACGCGTCCATCAGTGCCGCACGGGCTTCCCACAGCGTGGGGAACCGTCGGTGGCTGATCAACTTGCTGAGGCTGTCGACCGGGGTGTGGCGGGTGCCGAGCACTCCCTGGCCGATGACGCGGGTGGCGACGGTGTAGTGCTCCGTGCGCCACAACGCGATCCGCTCGTCGAATCCCACTAGCGCCTCCGCCAGGCGATACAGCGGATCGGATGGTGCTGTGCCCCGGTACAGGTCGGTCGCGGTGAGGCGTAGCGTGGACAGCAGCCGGCTGAAGGCGATGTCCAGCTCGGTGCTCGCGGTGCGTAGCAGCCGCCAGCCGGGGGACTCGAATCCGGATCCGGTGCCGAGTACGGGGCGGATGATGGCGAACTGCGCCGGTGGCAGCGACCGCAGGATGTGCAGATGCTCGGTGATCAACCGCAGCGCCTCCGCGGCCCGGCGAATTAGCAGCTCGGCCGCGCCCGCCTCTCCAGCGCCGACGTGGGTGAGCGCGCGAGATAAGTGGGAGCGCGTGAGCTTGAGCCACAGCTCGCTGGATTGATGGACGATCTGGAACAGCAGCTCGTCAGGATGCACCCATTCCGCCGGCCCTCTCTGCAGGGCGAGCAGTTCGTCGGTGCGCATGTAGCGGGCATAGTCGTCGGCGCCGCTCCCGGGCAGTACCGGCGGCAGGGGTGACGTGAGCATCTCTGGGGCCTCCAGTCAGTTGCGGCGCAAGGGCGTCGGCCCTGCTCAGGCGCGCAGGGTGTTCATTGCGGACGAGACGACGGCGCTCAGCCGTTTGGCCAGGTCGGCGGGCAGAGCCGCGGCGATGCGTAAAGGTGCCGCGCCGACGGTGAGGTACAAGTTCGCGTCGTAGGCCACCACGTAGGTGCCAGTCGCTTTGTCCGTGTAGGTGTAGGCGGCGGCGCCGATGCCGGGCAGCTCAGTGACCGGACCGCTGGCCTCCTGCACCTGGCGCAGACCCTCGTACATCAGCTGCCCGGATTCGGGCGCGCCGACGTCCGCGCGGACCGTCACGACAACGCCGTCGGGGAGGTGCCCGACGGTGACCGCGCACGCCAAGTTGGCCGTGCCGCCTGCGGTGCGGGAGGTGTCCTGCGCGGTGCCGACTTCACCGGCCAGGTCGGCGACGGCCTGCAGGTCGAGGCGGGTGCACAGTGCGTCCACCGGCCGGTAGGAAGCCGCCGGAGGTGCGGGTGTGGCCGGCGCGCTCGAATGACCTACCTGGCCGGGTGAGGTCACAGCCGCGGGTACGTCGTCCTTCGCGGTGCACCCTGCTCCGATTAGTCCTACGACGCCGAAGGCGCAGAGCACCGTCCCGGCGGACGCGCGGCGGTACAAACGTGACGAGATAGGAGATTGAATTGACGGAAGCGTCATTCTGTTACCTGTTTCGGACGTGAGCGATTGCCCTACGCGCGATGTGCGGCAGGTTCTCGGGGAAATTGCTCTTATTCGCGTCGGTGGCGCGGCCACCAGTGGGTTCAATTCAGCACGTACTCGAGCGCGGTGTCCATATTTCTGGCTAGGTCTGGCAGCATCACCGAGCCGTCAACAGACCCAGAGAAGCGCCCTCACCTGGGGATTTGCCGCCAGGCTACGGCTGGCGCGATGCACACCGGTATGGCCGCCCAGGGGTGCCGGAGGTCGTGCGAGCAGTGCGAAACGACGCCCTGCCTGTGCTCATGTGTCTGCCCGAGGGTGAGCCGATGATGAGGTGATACGAGTCGGCCTGCGGATCTTTCGCTAGGGCTTCGGCCGCGCGATTCGCTGTCGAGAGGCCTTTGGCTGCCGCCGCGGGGCCGGGAGGGCAGCGTGCGCGGCGGCAATGGCCCTTAACGTGGCAGCTGTAGATCCGCAGGCATGGTCACCGATGCGAACGCCGCAGGCCGAAGCCGATCGCCGGACTGCTCAGTAGCGGGTCCCCACAGCACCTCACACCGGTGACGGTGTCGGCGCGGTGGCGTATGGGTCCGGCTCGCTGAGCTCGGGCCGCCAGTGGTTGAGTGGCACAAGTCCTGGATCGATGAGGGCGAGGTCGCCGAACAGCGCAGTGAGTTGCTCGTCGGTGCGCAGAGTGATCTCGGTGGCGGCCTGAGTGCGGTACACGCTTCTGCCTTAGCCCGAGTGCGTGAGCGCAACACGAGCGTGGCGTCGGCGGGCGCGGGTTGTTCCGGGCTATCAACCGGCGTGAAGCGCAGCAGGACAGTCAGCAAACGGCTTGTCAGCCCCATGTGGAATGAAAAGCGCCAACCGTAGGGCGCGGTGCTCCACGATTTCGGTGGGCTTATCCCTGTCCGCCGGCGTCAGCGGCCTGAACGGCGGAGGCGGCGTCGTGCGGCAGGCCGACGAAGGGTGGGTGCGGGCGCTGAAGCCGTCAAACGCTCGGCTTGAGAGCTTCAGCGCCGTACCGGCCGGGCTGAATCGTGACCTTGGGTTCAGGGTCGTTCAGTGACGGATCGCGACAGCGCCCCGCATCGGAGAAGGTGTGGGCGCACCGGCGTAGGGGTCCGGCTCGCTGAGATCGGGCCGCCAGTCATTGAGCGGCACCAGCCCTGGCTCAACCATGGCGAGGTCGCCGAACAAGGCGGTGAGCTGAGCGTCGGTGCGCAGGCTGATCTCGGTGGCGGCTCGGGTGCGGTACACCCCTTTGGCTGTGTCGATGGTGGAGTCGCCGTACCGGTCGGTTACTGCCGTACTCAAGTGGGACATGACCATTGCGCTGCCGGGGACGAGTAGACCGCGGATCGGCGTGACGACGTCGTCGATCCGGTCGTCGGATACCTGCTGCAGAACCGCGCAGTACAGCAACGCGGTGGGCTGCTCGAGATCGATCACGGTGGCGGGGTCGCCGCCGGAGAGCGCGTCGAGGATCAGGTCGGGGCGGGTGAAGTCTCCCTCGATCGCCCGGCAGGTGGGGTTGCCGACGAGGATCTGGTTTGAGGCGACCACTGCCACTGGGTCGATGTCGACGTACAGCACTCGGCAGGTCGGATCGGTAGCCTGCGCGATCTCGTGAACGTTGCCTTGTGTGGGGATGCCACTGCCCAGGTCGAGGAACTGCCGGATTCCGTCCTGGGCCAACATGCGTACCGCGCGACGCAGGAACAACCGATTCGACAAAGCGATCTCTGCCGCCTCCGGCACAGCTTGAATGAGCTGCCGTGCGGCCTCGCGGTCGGCTGGGAAGTTCTGCTTGCCGCCGAGTAGGTAGTCGTACACCCGGGCGACGGTAGCCCCACCACTGACGGGATCTTGTGTGCTTCTGTGCTGGTCAGTCACCGATTCCCCCGAGTCTGCGCGTGCATCCAGCGGCGTGCACGCTGCCGTCGAAAGTGGACCCGGAGCGTAAGCGATCTTTGGTTGCCCATGTGCCCCATCGGATCCGGGGTACCCGCGAGCGGTGTCGGTGCGGCTACACTCTGATCTTTCGTCCGGCACTGACCGTAGTGTCAGGAGGTTCTAGATGATCTTCGCCAGGGCTCAAGTGGCGAGACGCCTGCGCAACGCGGGGGTGCCGCCACCGTGTGAGCCGTACACGGTGCATGCCTGGTGCGAGGCGATCGGGCAAACTCGAGGTCGCCCGCTGAAGGTGCACGCGGTGCGCTTGGGCACCCACCTGCCGCCGGGGGTGATCGTCGCGCGCAACGGTGTGGATCACATCCTCGTCGACGCGGCGATGCCAGCGCTCGCATTCGACCAGAGCGTTCTGCATGAACTCGGGCACTACCTCCTCGATCACGACGGCGATGTGCTGAACGACCACGTCGATCCGGACGTCGAGGCTGAGGCCGAACTAGCCGCCGATCTGCTTTACGAGCAGTTGATGCGAGCAGCCGCTAGTGCGACACGACCGTCTACTCGCACCAGTCGCATCCTCCCACTCATGCGACTGCCCGGCAGGCCGTCGGCCTGGTGGGCCGACCGGAGCAACGACTGGCACGTTCACCGTCTGTGGATGACGCTGCGCACCGGCATGCCCGATGCCGTGATCATCAGTACGAGCACCGGGGTGCAGGTCGCCGTCGAAGCTGGTGGCAGCCGACAACGCCACCGCACGGTCATTGAGGTTCACGAGGCGCTGCGGGTACTACGCCCATATTGCAGTCCGCTGGTGCACGCCAGTGCCACCCGACGCGCTCAGCGTCACGGGCTCGATGACAACGCTGTTGCGGCCATCGCGGAAGCCGCCACCTTGGCCGTTGCGCTGCGCCGCCGCCAGGCCTCGCTGCCACCCGAGGCCGACGACCCACCTCTGCAATGGCAGCGCCGTGACCGCCACGACCTGCAAGACGTGCGCGCCGAGGCTCGTCGCTTGGCCGCCGTGGCCCGCGCGCTGCATGATTCCCCGCTGGTCGCCGCCGAGATCGCTCGTTGCGTGCCGGTAGTGGCCGGTAGAAACTCGGACGCGTTACCGCGTCCGAGGATGGTGGCCGACACGCCGCTGTTTCCGTTAGGCGCGGCGCGGCGCGGCCGGTCGGCCAGCACGGTGTAGCCGCAGCACGCGTGCCGCGGGATCCAGTGCTGTTGGCTGCCACAGTTGGGCGTGACTGCGCATCTGGCTGGGAAACATTTCGCCTCCAAACAATGGCCCGCTACCCAGGACGCATCCGATCGAGGCGAGTTCGCGCCGCTCATCCTCGGCGGTGATTCCGGCGGCGATGACGGAGAGATCCAAATCGGTGGCGAGGTCCACCGCCGCGCGGATGACCGACCGCGCGGGCCACCACCCGGCGTCCAGCGCGTAGGCCGGATGCAGGCGCAGCAGATTCCAAGCTGCGGCGTTGACCGAGTCGAGGCCGACGTGACCGCTGCCGTAGTTGTCCAGCAGCAGTCCTACTCCGTACTGCCTGATTTGCTCGGCCGCCTCGCGTGTGTGCAGGTCCGTTGGCTGGCTGATCGCGAGCACCAGCGATTTTCCTGGCGCAGCGTGCTCGCGCAACACGTCGCGCACGGCTTCGGCGAAGGCGGGTGTGAGGGCGCCAGCCGGCACCGGCACGACCAGCGCTGCCTCGGGCAGCGCGTCGCGCCAGGTCGCGGCGGCGGCCAGCGACCGCGTCAACACCTGCCGCGCTAGCCTCTCAAGGCTGTCGGAGTCATCGATGAGCTGATAAGCGAACTCGTCCGCGGCCAGCACGTCATGGCGTGAATGCAGCCATCGCGGCATGGATTGCACCATGGCAATCTTGCCGGACGTGAGGTCAACGACCGCCTCGAATGAGATCGACATCCGCGCTCGCTCCAACTCACGGGCAAGTGACGATTCACGCAGCGGGCCCAACTGACGCGACACCAGCCTGTCCTCGCCTCGCCTGATGGCCCGCGACAACACCCGCTCCGCCCCGTCGAGCAGGTCCGCGGCGGTCTCAGGCGCGCCGGCTGTCATCCCGGCACTCGCCCGCACCAACAGCCGACACTCATCAATTTTGACCTCACGCCGCAGAGCCGCCACCGCCCAGCACGCCCGCTGATAGGCAGTGTCCGCCGTGACGCCCCACACGACGAGGGCGAAGGTCACGTCACCCACTCGGGCCACCGCCGAAGTTGGCTCGTGCGCAGCGTGACACAGCCGAGCAGCGAGCCTGTTCAGCAACTCAACAGCTCGAACACAGCCGATCGCCTCGGCCAAAAAATGATAGTTCTCGAAACGGATGACCACCACATGACACGGCCCGACCGCCGCCTCAGCGACCCGGCTAAGCAACGCCGCGCGATTCGGCATCGCAGTGTCCGCGTCGGTGGTCGCCGCCAACTCGTGCCGGCGCGCCTCGGCCGCCAACAAGCCGTAGGCATGGGCGATGTCCAGACTGGTAGAAAGAGTCGCCGCGAAGGCATGCAGGGCAACGCGCTCTCGAGCCGAGAGATCATCACGCGGCCCGCGCAGGTACAGACGCACCGCTCCGTGCAACCCGGACGCGTCACCCCCGATCTCGTGCCGCACCGGTGCCCACGTCTCGGCGACCTTCGGGGCTTCGGCGACCGGGCCGTCGTACACCACCCGAGCGATACCGGCCTGCTGACTGGCCCGTACCAGCCGGTGGCTGCCTGCGATCTCTATCTCCGCCGACCGGGCACCAAACAGATCGACCGCCCCACCCGCGGCGGTGTGCAGCACCGCGTCCAGATCCCGCGCCGACAGTGCGTCACTTAAAGCAGCCAAGTGCTCCCAACTCCGCCGCTCCTCATCCATCCGCAGCCGAAATGCGAGCATGAACCGCAGAAGGAGCATTACCGCCGGCAGCGCTAACAGCGCCCGCCGGTCCAGTCCGGCGACCACCGTGACCAGGCCGGCGGTGATGATCTCCACAACAGCGACGACCAACCGTGTTCGCCACAAGTACCGCAGCACGACCGGGATCGGGCGCTTCGTCGCCAACGTCACGGCCGCCGCAGTTGCCACCTCCTCGAACAAGAGCACCGCGACAGCCGCGACCAGGAACCCCATCAGGTCGCGAGGAAGAAGGGAAGCCGAAGCGGGATCCCCAAGGCTTGGGCGGACACCGAAGGCATACATCACCGATGCAGCCAGAGCGGCGGCGACGATGTCCATGCTGGTGTTGTGCACTGCCTTATACAGGCCAGAGGAGCGGGGGTACCGCGTCACCAGCCGGGCCACACTGACCCCGACGGCCGTGCACAGAATCACCCACGGCGCTGGCAGCACTGCTGCGCTTACAAGGCACGCCGTCGGCGTCAAGGTGACCCGGACTGACATCCGGGGCCCTATCGGAACCGAAAAGGCGGCCCCCATCGCCATGAGCGCCGCACCCATCCACAAATGTACCTGTTGATGAGGCGCCGGCCACCACGTCTCACGCAGCGCCCAGGTGAGGCACGTAAGCGCCACCAGGACAGCTGACACGCTGAGCAGAACCAACGCCCACCGGTCACGCCGGAACGGATTCAATTAGTACCCCGCGATCGTCATCCCAGCCTCCCGAAACGAATCGTCCACAGTAGCAGGGCAAATGCCGATCTCTCAGTCCCATTCAACGCCCTTGCGCACAGTAATCACTCCCTTTCCCTCAGTCGCCTTAGCCTCGACCATACGAAGGTGCAGTGGAGTTTTTCAATGCCAAAGAGTCGTTTTGACTGATCTGCGCACACCGAGATGTGGCTCTGTAACGCTCAGTGGCCGGCTGCTGATTCCTGAAGTCTCTGCCTACCAGGGGCAACGGCGGCTGGTACGTCGCTAGGGTGGCGGGGTGGCCGAGGTGTTGCGGGTGGGGGCCTGTCAGACCCCGGAGATTCTGGGCGACGTCGGCGCGGCGGTGCAGTGCATCGAGGAGTTCGGCCGCGAGGCTGATCAGCGGGGTGTGGAGTTGCTGCTGTTCCCGGAGTGCTTTCTGCAGGGTTATCTCGTGCAGGAGTGGCACCTGGACGCCCACGCTATGGATCTGCGCTCCGCGTCGTTCGCTGCGCTGTTGCGCCGTGTGGGCCGGATCGGGCAGACCCTTGTCCTCGGTGTCATCGAACGACGTGCGGGCCAGTACTTCAACTCAGCGGTCGTCGTGGCCGACGGTGAGCTCCTCGGCGTCTACCGCAAAACCCACCTCATGCCGGGAGAATCGCTCTTCACTCCAGGTCAGGACTACCCAACCTTCGAGGTTAAAGGCGTGCGGTTCGGCATCAACATCTGCTCTGACACACGGGTACCCGCCGCGGCCGCGGCGGTGGCTGTACAGGGCGCGCAACTGCTCCTCGTCCCAGCGCAGAACATGATGCGCCGCGCCTCCGCCTTGATGTGGAAGGACCGGCACACCCCGATCCGCGCGGCTCGGGCACGGGAGAGTGGCATGTGGCTGGTCTCGGCTGACGTCACCGGCGAGCGTGGCGCGGACCGGATCGGCTACGGGCCAACGAACATCATCAGCCCGCAGGGCGAGGTCATCGCTCAAGTCGCGGAGATGACGCCGGGCATGGCTACCGCCGATTTCAGACGCTGCGAGCTGCTGAGCCAGACCACGGGCGGATGACGTCGCCGCTGGCACCGGTTTCGGAGCGAGGCCCTGGACGTTGCCCGGGTCTTTCGATGTCGGATGTCGACGGTGGCGGATGTGGACGACAGCGGACCCGCCGCCGTCAGGAAGATGCTGGACGACGTTGAGCATGGGCGGTTGCCGAGGCCGTCCGTGTGCGCGCGCCATAATTCTCCGCGCCCGCCAGTCATGCCTGCTCCGACGCAATGGGTGTTTCCTGCCCGGCGTCGTCGTCGACCGGGACGATACGGATCCGAGGGCCTTCGGTTGAGGTCTCGAAGAAGAACTCGATCGTCGACGACATCGTGCATGCGATGGGGCCGACATCTCGCGGGGATGATGTGACTGTGACGCTACGTCAACGAGCCGCCGCAGTGATTGCTCGTGAGAGCCGAGTGTTGATGGTGCGGGAGCGTGCCCTCGGTCCGTCGGGTCGCCATGATGGCCAGGAGTAGTGGACGTTGCCTGGGGGCGGTATCGCTGCTGGTGAGACGGCAGAGGACGCGGCCCGGCGCGAGGTGGTCGAGGAGGTTAGGCTACGGCCTGTCGCGGTGCGTTATCTGCTCGAGGTGCCGTACCCGTCGGGCTTGACGGCGTGCTTCGCGGTGGACGTGGCTGCCGGTGAACCGACCCTCGGTGCGGACGAGTTGCCGTGTGACTGCCCGGTGATGGTGGGTTTGGATTGGGTGCCGCTGCCGCGGATGTCCACCGAGACGCAAGGACTTGCTGTTCCGACGATGCTCGTCGTCTGTGGCCCGCCGCTATTGGAGCCTGAGGCGATCCCGCAGGTGCCGTAGTTAGGTGATCCGCCATCCGCTGCTCCAGCAGGGGAACTTCGTGGTGAAGATGTCGACGTCGAGGCTCAGGGTGTGGGCAGCGGGCGCGAACAGCGCCACGTACTCCGCGTCGGGGGAGAAGAGGGTCCAGCGGCGCCGTCGGGCGTCGAGCACGAAGAGCAGCCCCCATTGCGTCGTGTCGGTGGCGGCCAGCTCCTTCAGTTGTTTCCGCAGGTTGACGGGGAGGTGGGCGTGGTCGATGCGGCCTTGGCCGACGAGCATCAGTGGGAGCTCAGGTTGTCCGCTGAGCAAGCGGCGCAGGTTCGGCACCACTGTCACCTCCCGGTGCGGTCGTGGCTGCGCGGATCGTCCACGCGCCGTTGTCGGTAGATGGTGCCGTCGCGGGCGGTGGCGCGCCAGGGGCGGGCGTGGTGCACGGCGACGCGCAGTTCTGGGGCGTCGCGGTCGAGGGTGGCGCAGACCAGGTCGGTGGTGCCATCGGTTACGCAACGGGCGAGCCAGCCGCCGTGCGGGCCGATAATTCCGGCGGGCATGGCGGTGCTGCATTGCGCGGGCACCGAGACGCTCACCCACTGGCTCATGGTGGCGGCGTGGCCCTGGGCGATAACGGCGAACATTGGGTCTTCGGAGAAGGTGGAGAACAGGACGCAATCCACGCCCCTGTGGAGGTAGTCGAGGAACAGCTCCGGGAAGTTGATCTCGATGCAGAGTGCCAGGCCCAGCTTGTACCCCGCGAGGTCGAGGACGGTTGGTGTGAAGCCGGGGGTGTAGAAGCGGGTGATCTCCGTGTGGGAGAGGTAGCGCTTGTCGTAGCGGTCGACGATGCGTCCCTGGTCGGAGATCACATAGAGGCTGTTGTGCGGACGGTGCTCGCCGCTGAGTCGGTGGTTGCTGCCCAGGATTACCCACAGGCCGAGCTCACCCGCGAGCGCGGCCGTCTTGTTCAGCTCCCGCCGTAGCGTTGTCCAGTCGACGTTCCAGTCGGCGAAGTGGTCCTTGGCCTGCCCGGCGTAGCCGGACAGGGCGCCTTCGGGGAACTGCACGAGGTGGGCGCCCTGCTGATGCGCGCGGCGCATGAGCGTACGGACTGCGGTGCCGTTGAGCGTGGCGTCGCAGGTGACCGGCGGTTGGGCGGCAGCGATCGTGAGAGTGGACGAGATGTCCGTTCGGAGGGCGTCGAGCATCGGGGCGAGCCTCCTGGCGTCGATCGTGGGTGGTCAGGTGAGGACTCGGACTCGGGGCCAGCGGTGGGCGGGGCGTTGCCGCGCCAGTCGTTGCGCGGAAACGACCTGGCTGACTCGGGCCGGGTTGCGTTGCCAGATGCCGTCGAGAAGGTGATCGAGTCCGTGTGGTGCGCAGACAGCGATGTGCCCGTCGGCGTCGAGACGAATCGCGACGGCGGTGGCGTATTCGGGCCAGGTCGCGACCGCGTCGGCGATGCTCCGCAGCGCGGGGACGGGGTTGCCTCCGAATCGGGCGGGGTACCAGGTGTGCACGGCGGCCTGGTTCTTCGCCTCCCAGGGCGCTCCGGGCCGCATCGCCGTCAGACGTTCGGTGGCGTGCTCGTCGTTCGTGCGGGTCAGGTCGGTGGGGTCGAAGAATGCCACGTCGATGTCCCGGGCTTGGGAGAAGTCGAATCCGTGCCCGTAGCGTTGGTCCCACACCAGGTCCCTGAGGACACCAGCGCCGATCCAGGCGTGCGGTAGGCCCGAGTCCCGCACGGTGCGCAGCGCCCGCATCAGCGGCTGACTCGCGCCAACCAGGCCGCGTAAGTCGTCGTCCCGCATGCCCTGTCCGCCTTCCGCAAGGTTGAGGGTGATCGAAGTCGGGTCAGCTGCGGGGGTGTGGCACCCAGCTGGCCGTGGGCAGTTGTGGCTGCGGGCTGGTTCGGACGTCCCCCCGCAGCTCCGCGACGTCTGGATGCGGCGGGGTACTGATGTGTTGTCGGTGGAGGCGGTGTGCGAGGTAGTCGCTCAGCGAGGTCGCGTGCGGCACGTCCGGGTCGGTGGTTGCGCCGGAGGGGGTGTAGTGGGTGTGCCGTAGTTGGGCCACGAACTCGGACGGGGTGCGCCGGCTTGCAGGCCGGTGGTGATCGCGGTGGACAGCGCTTCGGTTAGGCCGGCGAGGGTGGAGCCGTGTTTGCCGACGCGCAGGTCGACGTGGGTGAGCTGACCGGACGAGGTGGCCGTGGTGAGGCGTCCCGTGGTGCCGTCCAGCACGAAATCGGTCGTGGTGCCGGTGTAGCGGCGGGGTGCCCGCCGCTGCGGGTTGTCATCGCTCACTTTGCGTTCTCCCTGGATGTGGTGGCGGTGGCCGTGACGGCGGTGGGTAGGCGGGTGCTCGCGCTACCGGAACGACGTGCCGGTAGGCGACGTCCCTCTGGGCGGGTTGGCGGCGGGGGTGTGGGGCGGATTGTTCGGGGTTGTCTTCCATGGCAGGAACGCGGCGCTGGTGAGGGTGAGGGCGGCGGTTGCCGTGAGGGCGGTGCGGGGGCCGGTGGCGGCGGCGAGGATGCCGGCGGCGGCGATGACGATGGGTTGGGTGAGTTTGCTGGTGATGGACCAGGCGGTCAGGACGCGGGACAGGCAGTGCTCGCTGGTGTGGTTCATGCGGTAGGCGGCGAAGGTGGGATTGAACGTTCCCGCCATGAACAGCAGGAGTGTGTCGGCGAGGGTGATGATGATCAGGCCCGGTGTGCCGGGCGGGGCGAGGGGGATGAATCCCATCCAGAGGGTGCGGGCGACGCCGGTGGTGAGCAGGACCCTGCGGAGGCCGTATCGGGTGGTGAGAGGGCCGGCGGTGAGGGAGCCGAGGATGCCGCCGAGGCAGGGCAGTCCGAGGGCCAGGCCGTACTGCCAGGGCGCCAGGTGTAGGTCGCGGAGCATGAACACCGCGATGATGGGCGTGCTGGCCGTGATGGCGCCGCCGAAGATGACGGCGTTGACGAACAGGGCTCGCAGGCCAGCGTGGTGAAGGATGTGCCACCATCCTTCGATGGCTTCCCGGCCCCGGCTCGGGGCGGGTTGCCGCGCAGGTGGCGGGGGTTCGGCGTTGCGGAGGCGGCGGATCCCGAGCGCGGACATCAAGAAGCTCGCGGCGTCAACGGTGATGGACGCGGTAGCGCCGAGCCAGGACACGAGGACACCACCCAGGGGTGAGCCGAGGCTGTTCGCCGTCCACAGGGAGGTCTCGAATCGGCTGCTGGCAGTGACACGCTGATCGACGGTGACCAGGTGCTTCAGGTGTGCGCCGCTGGCAGCGCTGAACACGATGGTGCCGGCGGTCTGCACGACGGCGACGACGCACAGTTGCTCGTACGTCAGGGCGCCGAGCGCGGCGGCGATGGGGACGCTGGCCAGGGCCGCGCAGCGCAGCAGGTCGGCGCCGATCATCACGGGCCGTTTGCGCCGGAACTCGATCCAGGGACCCAGGGGTAGGACGATGACTGCCGAGGCGAGGCCGGAGATCACCGCGAGCAGGGAGATCTGCAGAGCCGATGAGTCCAGCAGCAGGATCGCGACCAGCGGCAGCGCGCCTGCCCCGACGGCGGAGCCCGCTTGGCTGACCGAGTAGGCGCCCCACAGGCGGTGGAAGTCACGGCCCAGCGGGGCAGGTGCCTGTGAGCCGCCCGCGAGGCCGCGCTGGATCGGTGCGCCGGCCGTTGTCCGGTTCAAGCCCATCGCATCAGTGCCTGAACGTCGTGGCGTGCCCGGTTTAGTAGCTGTCGCAGGTACGCGAGCCGGGACGTGGTCGCGCCGCGTGCTGGCAGCACGGTGTGCAGGCGGATCTCTCGGCAGGCCAGCAGGAGCAGGTTGACGTAGTAGGCGGTGGTGATGTCGGCAGTGTGCACGCGTTCGGCGACCGCGGCAGTGAGGGTCGGGCTGGCCGCGGCGCCGACGATGTGCAGCAGCGCGAGGTCGTAGCCGGGTAGGTAGCTGCCGGTGTGCTCGAAGTCGATGAGGGTGCAGCGTTCGCGGTCGAGGAGCAGGTTCGCGGGTAGGGGGTCGCCGTGTGCGGTGACCCGGTCCGGGCCGAGCTGGTCGACGAGGGTGTGGAGGGCGTGCTGGTCGGCGTCGTCGAGGATGCCGGCGGCGTGTTCGGCGTCGATCCGGCCGTGGTAGTCGACAGGTTGCGGCAGTGGCGGTGTCGGCCTCCAGGCGGCGAGGGCGTCGAGGGTGTTCAGGACCAGCTGTGCGGTGGCCGGACTGACGTCGCGAGTGAGGTGGCGTTGGTCGTCCAGGCGCCGCCCCGGTAGCTGCGCCAGGACGGTCAGGTAGGCGTCGGCGTACAGGACCCGCGGCACGCGCACGGGTGGCGGTTGATCGGTGAACAGCTCGTACATGCGCAGTTCGTGCTGGCGTCGGCTTACCCAGTACGGGTCGTCGGTGGTCAACAGTTTCACGATCACTGGTTGGCCGTCGCGGCGGCCGGTGGCGACGACGGCCTTGTCGGTGCGGTGCACAACCCGGCCGGTGCCCACCCGTGCGGCAGCGGCACGGGCGATCAGCGCCGCGAACACGTCATCCGCCCCGTCCGCCATGGGACCGGCACGGTCTGGGGTTGCTCTGGGTGGTGCGGTCATGGGACAGCCGGGAGCAGGTCGTTGTCGCGGCCGGTCAACGGCAGGCCGGCGGCGGTGGCGATGCGCTCGATCGCTTGCTCCAGGGTGGTGGTCTCGGGGAGGACGAGTTCGTCGGGCCAGCCGAGGACGTCGTGCGGGGTGTACCAGCTGCGCAGGTTTTCCGGCGCCACCTCCGCCGCCATGGGACGCGTTTCGTGGCGCCGCAGCGTCTCTGGCAGCGACACGTCGAGGTAGACGAAGAGCGTCCGCCCGCGGTGCGCGTCGCGCAGCTCGGTGAGCATGCTCCGGTACCGGGCAGTGTGCATGATGCCTTCCAGGACCACGTGGTAGCCGTGATCAATTCTCTGAACTCGGTCAGAGAACGCAAGGGCGAGTCCGATCATGATCGTGATTGCTCCGTTGATGTGCAGCGTCC